>VSOO01000081.1:0-1031 GCA_009774895.1 Alistipes sp.
ACTTTATAGTATCAACCTGAAAATATCGGAATTATGACTGACACCACACTGGTCGTGCTGGCGGAGTACAACACCGTCGCCGAAGCCGAAATCGCGAAATCGCTGCTCGAAAGCGCCGGCATCGAGGTATCGTTGCGCAACGAGCTGATGTCCTCGAACTATCCGATGGCCATCCCGGCGCAGCTCGTGGTCCGCGAGGAGGACTACGAAACGGCCCGCGGCCTGCTCACGCGCCGCTGACGCCGTCCCGGGGCTCCGGGTCCCGAAAAACGAACCGTCGGACGACTTCCCGTCCGGCGGAGGAACCGGCGCGGCACAGGCAGCCGCCCCGCGCACGTCCGGTCACTCCGGATCGCCGTTCCAGATGCGCCACGCCGCCTCGGCCTGGGCGTGCAGCATGACTTCGCCGTTGAGGATGCGGGCGCCGCGGCGGACGCCCTGTTCCAGAAAGCGCGTGAGCGGCGGATTGTATACCAGGTCGAACAGCCGATGCTCCGCCGTGAGCGCATCGTAGGGCAGCCGGGGCGACTCGTCGGTCCGGGGCGCGGTCCCCAGCGGCGTGGCATTCACGACCAGCCGGGCGGCGGCTACCGTCTCCTCCGTCAGGGCGGCATAGGTGTAACGTCCGCGCGCCGGATCGCGCGAAACCGTATCGTACGCCATGCCGCGCTCCTCCAACACATAACGCACCGCCTGTGCCGCACCGCCCGTGCCGCACACGAGCGTGCGCGCAGGCCTCTCGCCCCGCAACAGTCCGTCGAGCGATGCACGCACCCCCTCCGCATCCGTATTGTAGCCCGTGAGCCGCGCCCCGTCGCGACGCACGCAGTTCACGGCGCCGATGCGTGCGGCTTCGGGCGACACGGCGTCGAGGTAGGGGAGCACGGCCTGTTTGTAGGGAATCGTAACGTTGAAACCGCACAGTTCGGGCAGCCGCTCCAGCAGCCGGGGCAGCTCCTCGATCGCCGCCAGTTCGAAGAGGTCGTACCGGCAGCCGGCGATGCCTTCGCGCCGGAATTTTTCGGCGAAAT
>VSOO01000081.1:1041-6807 GCA_009774895.1 Alistipes sp.
GCGTGCCGAGGCGGAGTGGCCCAACGTCCGGCCGATCAGTCCGAAACGTCTCATCTCCGCTCCCGTCTTGCGCGCACCGCGTCGCCGATCCGCTCCACGGCCCAGATCGACAGGAATCCCGCCGCGCACAGCGCCACAGCCGCCGCCAGGTGCGCGTCGTCGCCCATCATCGCCCGGTAGGCGGCGGGCAGCACGTTGTCCTCGACGAGGGGTTGGGGCCGTCCGTGGCTGTCGAGATAGGTGCTCACGGTCTCCTTCCAGGGCCACACCTTGTTGAGCGAGCCGATCATGAAACCCATCAGTACGGCCACCGTGGCGTCGTGGCAGCGGCGCAGCAGCCACGAGAGCACGTGCGAGAAGGAGAGCAGCCCCGCCACGGCACCGCAGCCGAAAAGCAGCAGCACGGGCAGGTTCAGGTCTCCCACGGCCTGCAATATGTATTGGTACTTGCCGAGCAGCAGCAGGATGAAGGCGCCCGAAATGCCGGGCAGAATCATGGCGCAGATGGCGATGGCGCCCGAGAGCATCACGAACCACCACGTGTCGGGCGTCTCGGCGGGCGTCACCTCGGTGATCCACCACGCCGCGGCGATGCCGGCGGCGAGCGCAGCGCAGGAGGCCGCGTTCCAGCGCCCTACCGAGCGGGAGACGAGCAGTGCCGACGCCACGATCAGACCGAAGAAAAACGACCAGGTGGGAATGGGGTAGGACTCCAGCAGCAGGGTCATCAGCCGCGCCAGCGAGAAGATCGAGATGCCGATGCCCGCGGCCACAGCCAGCAGGAAGCCCCCGTTGATCCGGCGCCAGAACTCCGCGAACCGCAGCCGCAGCAGGAGGCGCAAAGCCGTGGCGTCGATGCTGCGGATCGACCCGATGAGCTCCTCGTAAATACCCGAAATGAAGGCGATCGTTCCGCCCGAAACGCCGGGCACGACGTCCGCCATGCCCATGGCGCACCCCTTGAGCAGGAGCGACAGATAGTTCTTCCGATTCATAAGCAAAAGATTTGCGCAAAAATACGAAAATTTCGTAAGGCGAGCGCACCCGCCGGCCCGCCGACGCACCGTCCGTGCATTTTTTCGGCTTTCCGCAGGGTCGGTGCAGCCCGGCCCTCTCACCGGTTTGCCGCGGCACCTCCCGTCCAGGCCGGCGATGTCGCTGCGCGGCAGTCCGCACACCGGCAGCCGCTCCGGTCCCCGGGACTCCGCCCCGACCGCCTTGACCGCTCCGTCACCGCACGGCGCCCTCTCCGGCTGCGGACGCACCGCAGCGCCGCGCCCCGGGACACAACAGCGGCTCCGCCTCGTGCTCCCAGTCGCGCAGCAACGCCGCGGCATGCCCGAACATCGGATCGCCCGAATCGTTCATCAGGCGGTAAAACGCGGCCGTACCGTAGAGTCTCTGCGCCAGGACCGCCCTGATCCGTCGCCGGAGCCGCGGAGCCGCCGCCGCAAGGGCCTCCCCGTCGCAGACGACCCCCTGTTCGGCCCCCATTGCGGCGACCTCGCGCAGCATCGCCGCATCGGGCTCGAAGCCCGCGGCAAAATCCTCGAACCGGGGATACCGGGCGAGCAGGTGCTCGCGCCGGGCGTCGAGCAGGCCCACGACGTAGCTGTCCGGCACGCCCCGCTGCAACAGCCCGACAAGACAGGGCGTCATGCCCGCCGTATCGGCCGGAACGAAGAGGTCCGGCACGATGCCGCCACCGCCGTAGACGCGGCGCCCCCGGCGGAGCGTCTCGTAAAAGGGCGTATCGTCAGGCAGGCTGTCGGGAAAAGCGCCGTAGCGCCGGTAATGTTCGAGGTAGTACCCCTGCCGGTCGCCGTCGGCATACGGGCGCTGGATGACCCGCCCCGAGGGGGTATGATAGCGGGCCACGGTGATGCGGACGGCCGACCCGTCGGGCAGGGGTATCTGACGCTGAACCAGTCCCTTTCCGAATGTGGGACGCCCCACGACCACGCCCCGGTCCCAATCCTGCACGGCACCGGCCACGATTTCGCTCGCCGAGGCCGAGGCTTCGTCCACGAGCACCGCGAGGCGCCCGCGCAGAAAGGCGCCGTCGCGCGGCGCATCGAACACCCGGGATCCCACGGCCCGCCCCTCCGTCGAGACGATGCGCGCCCCCGCGGGGAGAAAGAACGCCGCCATCTCGATGGCCTGGGAGAGCAATCCGCCGCTGTTGCCCCGCAGGTCCAGCAGCAGGCCGTCGATCGCACCGAGCGAAGCGAACGCCCGGCGAAACTCCTCCATCGTGGTGCGCCCGAAGCGGTTCACGCGGATGTATCCCGTGGGCTCGTCGATGCGGTAAGCGGCATCGACCGGTTCGAGCGGAATCCGGTCGGGGAGCATGCCGAAGATGCGCGGCACGGCCTCGCCCCGGCGCACGACCGACACCTCCACGCACGTACCGGCCTCGCCGCGCAGCCGCTTCGGCACCTCGCCGCGCGGCATGCCCACCGACGACACGCCGTCGATCGCCACGATCCGGTCGCCGGCACGCATGCCCGCCCGCATCGCAGGACCTCCCGACACGACATTCACCACGACGAGCGTGTCGTGCAACATGTCGTATTCGATTCCGACACCCCCGAATCCGCCGTCGAACTGCGCCTCCGCGCTCCGCATCTCCTCCGCGGTCAGATAGGCCGAGTGGGGGTCAAGCGCATCGAGCATGCCGCGCACGGCACGCTCGACCAGCGGCTCCATGTCCGCCTCCTCTACGTAAAGTCCGTGGAGGTAGCGGTACACCAGGTCGAGCTTCCGCTGCGCGGCAAGCGCCCGCTCACGTACGGCTTCGGGTGCGGCCGGAGCGCTCTCCTGCGCCCGCACCGCACCCGACACGCAGAGCAATGCCGCGAACAGCACGCTCCGCACAAGGTTCTCCGCATAGTGTATCATACTTTCAATCGAATTTCCCGTTCCGCCGGCCGAGGACCTCGCTCCGGTCCGCGAAGCATGCGCCCCGCGCCCGCCGCAGCCACGGAAGAGCCCGGCCGCACCAGTCCGCGGGTGCACACATCGCGCAACGCGACGACTCCGCTCTCCGGAACGCATGCCGCACAACGCAACCGTACGCCGGCACGCATGTCACGCAACGTAACGCAGCCGCACGCCAGCCCGCCGCTGCCGACGGGCGCTGCGAACGGAATGCCGCAGCGTCGTGAACGCCCCGCGGCCCGACACCGTGCCCGGCCTCCTCCGACCGGCACCGAAGCGCCGCCTCCGCTAACGGCCGAGGCGTGCCGCGAGCTCCTCGCCCGCCACCTCGACCTGCGCGCCGGTGCGCATGTCGCGCAGCGTAACGCAGCCGCGCGCCAGCTCGTCGCTGCCGACGAGCGCCACGAACGGAATGCCGCGCCGGTCGGCATACTCCATCTGTTTCTTCATCTTCGCACGGTCGGGGTAGATCTCCGCCGCGATGCCCGCATCGCGCAACGCGCGCAGCAGGCGCATGGAGGCGAACTCCTCCTCCGCACCGAGGTTGGCGAAAAGCACCCGGGTCGCGCAGTCGAGCTCCGCAGGGAAGAGTCCGAGTCCCGTCATGACGTCGTAGATGCGGTCGGCACCGAACGAGATGCCGACGCCCGACGTGTCGGGCATGCCGAAGATGCCGGTCAGGTCGTCGTAGCGGCCGCCGCCGCAGATCGAACCGATGGCGTAGTCGAGCGCCTTGACCTCGAAGATGGCCCCCGTATAATAGTTGAGGCCGCGGGCCAGCGACAGGTCGAGCTCCACGGGCAGGTCGATGCCGAGCCGCGTCACGTAACCCAGGATCGTGCGCATCTCCTCCACGCCCTTCATGCCGGTCTCCGATGCTCCGATGGCTCCGGCCAGCAGGTCGAGTTTGCGCTCGTTGTCGCCTTCGAGTTCGAGGATCGGACGCAGCCGGTCGAATGCCGCCTCGTCCAGTCCGCGCTCCAGCAGCTCGGCCCTCACGTTCTCCAGTCCGATCTTCTCCAGCTTGTCGATGGCCACCGTGATCTCGATCATCTTGTCGGCGTGGCCGATGGTCTCGGCGATGCCGTAGAGGATCTTGCGGTTGTTCATCTTGAGCGTCACGCGGATGCCCAGCGCCGCGAATACGCGCGCCACGATGTCCACCAGCTCCACTTCGTGCAGCAGCGAGCGCGAGCCCACCACGTCCACGTCGCACTGATAGAACTCGCGGTAGCGGCCCTTCTGCGGCCGGTCGGCACGCCACACGGGCTGAATCTGGTAGCGTTTGAACGGCAGCGTCAGTTCGCCGCGGTGCTGCACGACGTAGCGTGCGAACGGCACCGTGAGGTCGTAGCGCAGCCCCTTTTCGCAGATCTTCGCCGCCTGGCGCAGTTCGGCCTCCGAAAGTCCGGCGGCATAGTCGCCCGAATCGAGGATCTTGAACAGGAGCTTGTCGCCCTCGTCGCCGTATTTGCCCAGCAGGGTGGTGAGCAGCTCCATGGCGGGGGTTTCGAGCGGCGCATAGCCGAACGTGCGGAACACGCTCCGCACCGTGTCGAAAATGTAGTTGCGACGCATCATCTCCGCCGGGGAGAAGTCGCGCGTGCCCTTGGGTATCGAAGGTTTCTGTGCCATGATATGCTTACTCCATCAGTTTCTTGTATTTCACGCGGTGCGGCTCCGTATCGCCGCCCTGAGCCCGCTTCCAGGCCTCGTATTCGCTGTACGATCCCTCGTAGAAGACCACCTTCGAGTCGCCCTCGAACGAAAGGATGTGCGTGGCCACGCGGTCGAGGAACCAGCGGTCGTGGGAGATCACCACGGCACAGCCGGCGAAGTTTTCGAGGCCCTCCTCCAGGGCGCGCAGCGTATTGACGTCGATGTCGTTGGTGGGCTCGTCGAGCAGCAGCACGTTGCCCTCCTCCTTGAGCGCCAGCGCCAGCTGGAGGCGGTTGCGCTCGCCGCCCGAGAGCATGCCGCACTTCTTCTCCTGGTCGGCGCCCGTGAAGTTGAAGCGCGCCACATAGGCACGCGCCGGCACCTGGCGGTTGCCCAGCATGATGAGGTCGGCGCCCTGCGAGATGACCTCGTAGACCGACTTCTCGGGGTCGATCGACTTGTGCTGCTGATCGACATAGGCCAGCTTGACGGTCGGGCCCACGCGGAACGATCCGGCCGTGGGCTCCTCCAGACCCATGATCATGCGGAAGAGGGTCGTCTTGCCCGTGCCGTTGGGACCGATCACGCCCACGATGCCCGCGGGGGGCAGCGCGAAGTCGAGGTGTTCGTAGAGCACGCGATCGCCGAAAGCCTTCGTCACGTCGTGCGCCTCGATCACCACGTCGCCCAGACGCGGACCGTTCGGGATGAATATTTCGAGTTTCTCCTCCTTCTGCTTCGCATCCTCGTTCATCATCTTGTCGTAGGCCGACAGACGGGCCTTCGACTTGGCATGACGGCCCGAAGGCGACATGCGCACCCATTCCAGCTCGCGTTCGAGGGTCTTGCGGCGCTTCGACTCCTGCTTCTCCTCCATGGCCATGCGCTTGGTCTTCTGGTCGAGCCAGCCCGAGTAGTTGCCTTTCCACGGAATGCCCTCGCCGCGGTCGAGTTCGAGAATCCAGCCCGCCACGTTGTCGAGGAAATAGCGGTCGTGCGTCACGGCGATCACCGTACCCTTGTACTGCTGGAGGTGCTGTTCGAGCCAGTCGATCGACTCGGCGTCGAGGTGGTTGGTGGGCTCGTCGAGCAGCAGCACGTCGGGCTGCTGCAACAGCAGGCGGCACAGCGCCACGCGACGCCGCTCACCGCCCGAAAGCACAGCCA
>VSOO01000082.1:0-468 GCA_009774895.1 Alistipes sp.
AAATTCTCTCCGATTCCGTAATCCGCATGTCGGAGGTTCATACGGCAATGAACGCGCGGCTCAAAGCCCAACGTTACGTATCGCGTTCGAGCAGCAACAGCAAATGCATCGCCGAATTTTACAAAAGCATCAAAAACTCGGAGATGAATACCTATCCGAGAATACAACACGAAAAACCCTATACCATCGATTTCAAATTCCTGTCGGAAATCATCGAGGTGCTCGACCAGTGCGATGCGAGTTATTTCGACTCCATATACGGCCAAGGAACCGAGTTCCAACAGAAAAAACTCAACGAAACTTTCAAAGGAAACAGCTATAAGCAGAAGACCATTCTGAAGCGCCTGCGCACCGAACTGAACGACACATATCAGCTACGCGCACCCAAGCAATGGAAAGAAACGTTCCCCGAAAATACCGCGTTCAAAAAAGCCGACGTCATCCGCATAATCACCGAAATCGCAACAT
>VSOO01000082.1:478-6784 GCA_009774895.1 Alistipes sp.
GACCTGCTGAGTGCCTCCATACGCACGGTATTCTACGACACGGCGGTATCCTCCGTCGTGCAGGACCTCCGCGAGCGCAGGGCATCGCATCTGGAGCGGGAATTCGCGAAGCAGATTTCGTGGAGGGAGACGGCATTCACCCAGACCGAAGCGAAAAACCTCGCGGATTTCGTGCGCAGCGAAGTAACCGCCGAGACCACCTGCGACCGCCCCGTGAAACGGCACCACTGCTTCCGCCTGCTGCCCCGCTTCACCTCGCTGTGTCTGAAATGCGTGGACGCGCATCCGGTCGTCCGGTTCGAAAAGCTCGGTCCGTGGCGCGAACTCTCCCTGCTGACGGGAGAGGACCTGCTCACGACATCGTTCCTGGCGCATCCCGACAGGAACGACGGCATGCGACCGGCCGATTATGCATGGCCGAACATCATCCGCCACGACCACGAAGCACTCAACGACGTACTTTCGGCGGGGCTGACCGACATCCACGCCCACCTGAAAGCCTCGGCCGACACGTTCGAACTCACGTGGCTCGACCTCATGACCCGGTTCGTCAAGCGCGGGGAGGATTTCGGCAGGCTGTCCGACATTGCCGACGCGCGCATCCATACGGCCCTCGGCACCCGCTACTACCCGATCGACGTGCTGGTGCAGGTCGCGGCCTATCTGCGTGCCCACCTCTTTCGGTCGCTGCAACGCAACGAGCCCGAAGACAAGCTGTTCGAAGCCATCCGACTGTTCGACAACACGGTCAGACGCAAGTCCGGGCTGGCCGGCTTGCAGGGCCTCATCGACACGCTGGGCCGCCATGCGGTCCGGACCGTCGCCGGAGTGCGGCTCGACTACTGCATGACGCAGCCGCAGGGCGACTCGATCTATGCGATACACTCCGGGGAGCGCGCGTGGATGTACGACTTCTTCTACCGCTATTACCGCAACGACCGCACGGCGCTGGCCATCGCCGATTTCGCCTACCTCTACTTCGTCATCAAGATGCGTGTGAGAAGCGAATTCGTGCAGACCAACCCCCTCGTCGGCTTCTCCAACTTCAAGACCTACGAGGAGCGGAAATCGGCCTACTGCAACGCATTCGCCGAGTTCTATCCCTACTATGCGGCGCAGTCGGCCATCCGGCCCGGCAGCGACGACCGGCTGGAAGCGCGGGTCGTGCCCGGCGGCATTCCGGACCAGGACCTGGCCCGCTCCCTTTTCAATGCGGCCGTCCGGCACGACAACATCCGTCCCGGAACTCTTTCGTTCGTGGTGCATCTCATAAAGAGCGAGCGCAGCCGGCACCGCGGCAGCGGCGCTTCGCGCACGGGCTACAAGGCGTGCTACAAACCCCAGATCGAACAGGTGCTGGACGAATGGAGACGACGCCGCAACGCACGATTTCCGAACAGGCCGCTCTACCGGATCGCGGGAATCGACGCGGCCGGCAGCGAACTCAACTGTCCGCCTGCGGTCTTCGGCCACGTCTACCGCTACGCCCGCAAATGCGGCCTGACCGACCTTACGTACCACGTAGGCGAGGATTTCTACGACCTGGCCGACGGCCTGCACTCCATCGAGGAAGCCCTGCGGTTCCTCGGTCTGCAACAGGGCAACAGACTGGGCCACGCCATTGCGCTCGGCACCGACGCCCGGGCCTACTACGCGAAGCGCAACCGCCAGATCGTCATGACCCGCCAGCGCATGCTCGACATGCTCGTATGGCTCGGATATCGCAGCCGCGACCTTCGGGACACCCCTCCGGACTTCGTGCGGCAGCTCGAAAACCAGGCGCGCCTCCTCTACGACCGCATCGGCTATACCGTAACGTTCGATCCGGGCTCGCTCTACCGCAGCCTGTGGCTGCGGAGCGACGAGCTCCACGAGCCGCGCGGCTGGTCGGCATGGAGCCTCACGTCGAAATGCCACGATCCGGAGTGCGAAGTAGCGCGCACGGACCGCAACGCCGTACGGATCAACTACGACTACCAGCTCTCCGCCGAGGTCATCGCCCGGGGAGAGGTTTCCGAGGTGTACACCTACCCGGAAGGAATCGAAGAGGTAGTAAGCGCCCTCCAGCAGCAGCTGCAACGTAAGATCGCGAATGCCGGCATCGCCATCGAATGCAACCCGTCGTCGAACCTGAAGATCGGCCCCTTCGACAGCTACATGCAGCATCCCGTCTTCGTTTTCCGCAGGAACGACCTGAAAGCGAGCATCAATACCGACGACAAGGGCATCTTCTCCACTTCGCTCTACAACGAATATTCGCTGATCGCCGCGGCGTACGGGCAATCGGGCGCCGATGAAAAGGAGGTCCTCGAATTCATCCGGCAGCTCCGGGACGAAGCCGCACTGCTGCGATTCGACGATTCACCCTCCGTCAAGTCGCGCCGGCAGACGGGCTACCGGCGCGACTTGCCGAGCGATCGAACATCCAACTAACACGCTAAATTTCAATGAATAATAGCTGTTTTCCCGTATAATCCCCAGCGGATTCCGGCCGGCTGCGTGAATTTTTTTCGAAAAAAGTGCGGAAAAAATTTGCAGGGACAGAAATTTTCTCTACCTTTGCACTCGCAATCCGGTTCAAGGATGGCAATTGCGGAAATAGCTCAGTTGGTAGAGCACAACCTTGCCAAGGTTGGGGTCGCGAGTTCGAGTCTCGTTTTCCGCTCTCAGAATCAGCAGCTTACAGAAATGGAGTTGCTGGTTTTTTCTTTATACATGGTGGAAAAACAGGGCTGAAAAGGCCATTTCAAGGCGCTTACTCCCCATTGCCTCTCCATTAAACTCCCCATTGGAAACGGGTTCCTCCTCCTGCATCCAACGATGCAAAACAATGACTTTCAAAGTTATACTGCGTAAAGACGTAGTTTGTAAGAATCTCACCAGCCCTTTGTGCCTGCTTTTCTTCCATGACAACCGCAAAAAATCGGTCGGTTTGGGCGTGGCCGTAGCGCGTGAATACCGGGATGCAGAGACGCAAAAAGTAAGGGAAGACTACCCGAATAGGGACGGTTGCGGACGGCTACCCGCAAACGTGCCATCCGCAAGGAGGAGGTGCAACGGCTGACGCAGGCGAAGATACCCGCCGACGGTTCGGCCTATCTGGATTTCGCACGGTATTTTCAGGCGATGTATTGTCGTTGAATCAGTAAACCGCAGTTCCGATGAAAAGAGAACGCAACGACGGGCAGGTAATTCCTGCCCGTCGTCGTTGTTCTACATTTGTAAATCGGTGGGTACGTACCAACGTTGCGATGTACCGACCAATCTGCGGATACATATTTCAATCGGCATGGCAATGCCAATTGGTCGATACTCGTATAATCATCAAACGTTTTTTTGTTAGCATCGGCTGACGGCAAGGTGTGTATCGAGTTACTCGATACCTTTCGGGTTACTCGAAAGCCTTGGCTCCAACGAGAAAAATCGCACCTCCGAAGTCGGCGCTTTTGATCGGCGTCGCACTGCGAACGAATCGAAATCGTATAACTCCGGCGTGAGCACTGCCATTCATGCGAATTCCGATTATAAGTGAGAAACAGAGTGCCCGTAAAGGTCGAAGAGGGCATTCCGCAAAAACGAATACCGTGTCGTCATTTACGTTTGTTCATGCACCGCCTCCACCACAACCAATAGCCGGTCAGGGGGAGCGAAGCACCGGTAAGCGCGGCAAGGAAATAGAGGATTTTCGTCCAGATGCCGCCCCACGTACCCGTGTGGAACGCATAGAACCAGCCGCGGAGGCGCTGCTGCCGGGGCGTCTCTTCATAACGGATGATCTCGGCGAGACGGCCGCTGCGGGGGTCGAACGTCGCGCGGTCGATGCGTCGCATCGCCGATCGCCGCGCGACCTGCACTTCGGTCTGTGTCAGCACGATGGTTTTGCAGGCGGTGCAATGCGCCGCAAGCTGCCCCAGCACTTCGTCCCATACGGCGTAATCGAACGGGCGCGCTTCGGTTTCGGCCTGCGGTCCGCCATGCTCCCGACCTGCGGTCCGTTCGCCGCTTCTTCCGCGTTCATGACGGCCGCCCGAATCGGTCTTTCGTGCGGGGTACTCCTGTGCCACGGCGGTTTGCGGGGTTCCGCCGAAAAGCGCATAGGCCGCCGTGCGGTACCAGCCGAACGACCACGTGAGCCCCGTCAGCGCCATGACCAGCAACAACAGGGTCGCATAGAATCCCAGCGTGACATGGCAGTCATGCCAGAAGCGGCGGCCGTCGGAGTACGACACTTTCAGCCGGTTGCGCAGCGCCTTGCGGCTGCGGGGAATCCAAAGGATCAAGCCGCTGACAAGAATCAGCACCAACGCCAGAGTCGAGACCCCGACGATGGCTTTTCCGACCGACTTTTCGCCTTTCGACGGCGGCGGGTCGAGCAGCCAGCGATGAAGTTTCCGCACCGTGCCGAAGAATGCCGGGCTTTCGGCCCAGCCGTTCACACGTCCCGTGTAGGGGTCTACGCTCAATTGTTTGCGTCCCGTCTCGCGGAAAGCGGCCATGCAGGGTTCGTCGCTGCGGGCGGAAAGTTGCAGCGAAACCAGGTGCAGCGAATCGGGCACCTGCCCGCCGATGCGGTCGGCGAGCTGCGACGGCCGAAGCGGACGTGCGTCGGCGGGTGCTGCAACCCGATAAAGCTCCGGATGCAGCGCCCGGGTAATCTCGCCCTCGAAGACGAGCACGGCGCCCGACAGACAGACGATGGTCAGGACGATACCGAGCGGCAGCGAGAGCCACAGGTGTATTTTTGCGAATATCTTTTTCATGATTCGGGTGTTTTGTCCGGACAAGGGAACGGCCCGCGCAATGACGGGCCGCTCTCCTGCCGGGGTGGTTCCTATTTCCGGACGGTCAGCTTGCCCGCCGTGGCGACGGATTCCGCGTCGATGACGAGCCCTTTGGTCGCACGCCCCGTGGCGGCGTCGATCTTATAGAATGCCGGTTTGTCGCCGCCGGTCACCGTCACGGCGATGTACATGGCTCCGTTCTCGCCGTAGGGCTCGCCGCCGAAGCCCGCCAGGTCCGACGGCAGCCCGGTCACGGGTACGACGGTTTTCGCCTCGGCATCGAAGACGGCCAGTTCGTTCGTGACGGCATCCTTGCCCTGCATCATCCCCTCCACGCCGTCGGAGTAGAGTTGCAGCAGAAAGTGTGCGCCCGAAATGTGCCAGCAGCGGAAGACGGGGTGCTGCGTGCCGATCTGCTCGAAATTCACGTAGTAGTCGGGGTCGAACTCCGTCGCGCCCTTGCGGATGCGCACCGCGCCCGAGGGTTTGGTGCCGGTTACTTTTTTCAGGTCGGCCGAAGAGGTGAACGTGCGGCCGTAGCCGGGCGAGAAGACGTAGAGATCGCCGTTGTCGGCGGCCCAGATCGTCTGGTAGTATTGCGAACGGTGACGGCCGCAGGCGAATCCGATTTTGTCGGTCGAGACGATCACGGGCTTCTCGGCGAACGACGAACCGCTGTAAATGGCGACCCAGGCGCGGTCGGGATACTGCGTCGAAGGAATCGTTCCGGCGGTGTAGGAGCTGCTGGCCGAGCCGCCGTCGGCTTTGGCGACCAGTTCCGTGTCGGTCACCATGTCCGGCCATTGCCCGATGCCGTAGCGGCTCATGCCCATCGGCACGACCGAGGTGTAGAGCTTGCCGTTCGCCTCTTCCAGTCCGGCGAAGGTCACTTTCTCGCCGTTGCCGAGGAAGTTTTCCGCGTCGATAGCCCCTTCGGTCTGCCCGCCGGTGTTCTCGTCGAGGTAGTTGAACAGCAGCGCCTGCGCGATGTTGCCGTCGGCGTCCGTAGTCTTCGAGTCGCCGGTCGAGACGGTCACCACCTTGTCGCCCCACGTGCCGTAGGAGGTGATGCGGTTGAATTCGTAGAGGTAGCGTTCGGTGGGTTTGCCCGCAGCATTCAGGTAGTAGGATGCGCCCGTGCCCGCGCCGCCCTTGTTATAGACCAGCGAGAAGACGTAGTTCTGGTTTTTGAATACCCAGTAGGAGCCGCCGAGCACCTCCGTACCCGTGCCGCGCACGGTGGCCGTGCCCTCGTCGAGCGACGGGGCGGTGATCAGGTAGCTCGTGCCGTCGTCCTGCGCCGCGATGACGTAGGAGGTTGTTTCCGCATCCGGGCCCGGCGTCGGTTCGGGCGTGTCGTCATCGTCGCTGCACGAGGGCAGCAGGCCGGCGGTGCCGGCGCACAGCAGGGCGAGGAAAGCCCGGGTGCAACGATTGAATTTCGTCCGAGCACGCTCGATTGCGCTCGGCTTAATAAAATGGTTCTTTTTCATGATTCGATTTTTTATTTTAGTGTTTGTAAATC
>VSOO01000083.1:0-5729 GCA_009774895.1 Alistipes sp.
ATTCGTATCTTTCGCTGCGCCTTAGATACTATCGCTCGGCAAAATGCAAGCAAGCTTGCTTTTGCCCTCACTTATTCGTATCTTTGACCGGATTTACGAAAACTGGAAACCATGAACGATTCGACCGTCGTCCGACTGAAGGACGTAAGCATATACCACGCCGACGATCCCTTCGGCAACACGTCGCCCGCCAAAATCGTCGCCCGCGGCGAACTGGTGCTCGCGAACATCGACCTGACGATCAGCGCCGGCGAATTCGTCTACCTGATCGGACGCGTCGGCAGCGGCAAGAGTTCGCTGCTGAAGACGCTCTATGCCGAAATGCAGCTCGTGACGGGCGAAGGACGCGTGGCGGGTTTCGACCTCAGGCAGCTGCGCCGCCGTGACATACCCTATCTGCGCCGCCGGATCGGCATCGTTTTCCAGGACTACCAGCTGCTCACCGACCGCAACGTCTTCATGAACCTCTACTACGTGCTGAAAGCCACGGGCTGGAAACGCGAGGAGGAGATCCGGCGCCGGATCGAGGAAGTGCTGGAGGTCGTGGAGTTGCAGCACAAGACCTACAAGATGCCTTTCGAACTCTCGGGCGGCGAGCAGCAGCGCCTGGTCATCGCGCGCGCCCTGCTCAACAGCCCCCGGCTGCTGCTGGCCGACGAGCCCACGGGCAACCTCGACCCCGTGACGGCCGACGGCATCATGCGTCTGTTCCGCGAAATCGCGCAGCGGGGCTGCGCCGTGGTCATGTCCACGCACAACACCACGCTCATCG
The DNA here is from genome assembly GCA_009774895.1 of Alistipes sp. Classification (GTDB taxonomy): domain Bacteria; phylum Bacteroidota; class Bacteroidia; order Bacteroidales; family Rikenellaceae; genus Alistipes. The sequence goes on from VSOO01000083.1 coordinate 773, forward strand.
AACAGTACCCCGCCCGCGCCCTGCTCTTCGCCAAGGGGCGGATCCGCGAACTGGACCTCAAGGAGCAGCTGGCCGGATTGTAGCGGGACGACCGGAAAATGCGCGCACGGCGCATGCGAAGCCTCCCGCAGCACACGGCCGCGGAGCCGGGCGGCGCATGCGGCGCAAAGCGCGCGAATCAGGACCGAAAACCTTTTGTCGTTACGGAAATAATCCGTATATTCGCATGATATTTCAACACGAAAAATGAGTACAGAAACAGAAAACGTAAAAAGGCAGGAAGAGGCCTACTCGGCATCGAACATTCAGGTGCTGGAGGGTCTCGAAGCGGTACGCAAACGCCCTGCGATGTATATCGGCGACATCGGCGAGAAGGGTCTGCACCACCTCGTGTACGAGGTGGTGGACAACTCGATCGACGAGGCGCTGGCGGGTTACTGCACCCATATCGACGTTTCGATCAACGAGGACAACTCGATCACCGTGCGCGACAACGGCCGCGGCATTCCGACCGATTTCCACGAAAAGGAGGGCAAATCGGCCCTCGAAGTGGTTCTGACGGTGCTCCATGCGGGCGGTAAGTTCGACAAGGGCAGCTACAAGGTCTCGGGCGGTCTGCACGGCGTGGGCGTATCGTGCGTCAATGCCCTCTCGACGCGCCTCGTGGCCGAGGTGCACCGCGACGGCCGCATCTTCCGCCAGACGTACAGCAAGGGCGTGCCGACCTCGCAGGTGGAGGTCGTGGGCGAATGCACGGACCGCGGTACGACCGTCACGTTCAAGCCCGACGGCGAAATCTTCACCCACACGACCGAATACAAATACGAAATCCTGGCCAACCGCCTGCGCGAGCTGGCATTCCTCAACAAGGGCATACACCTCAGCCTCACGGACAAGCGTCAGCGCGACGAGCAGGGCGAGGCGCTGTGCGAACGATTCTACTCGGAGGAGGGTCTGAAGGAGTTCGTGCGTTACCTCGACGCCACGCGCGGCACCCCCATCATCGAGTCGATCATCTACCTCGACACGGAGAAGAACGGCGTGCCGGTGGAGGTGGCCATGCAGTACAACGACTCCTACTCGGAGAACGTGCACTCCTACGTCAATAACATCAACACCATCGAGGGCGGCACGCACCTCACGGGCTTCCGGCGCGCGCTCACGCGCACGCTGAAGAAGTACGCCGACGACTCGGGCATGCTCGCCAAGCTCAAGTTCGACATCAACGGCGACGACTTCCGCGAAGGTCTTACGGCCGTGGTGTCGGTCAAGGTGGCCGAGCCGCAGTTCGAAGGCCAGACCAAGACCAAGCTCGGCAACGACGAGGTGTCGGCGGCCGTGGACCAGGCGCTTTCGGCGGCTTTGGGCCACTACCTGGAGGAGAATCCGAAAGATGCCCGCGCCATCGTGCAGAAAGTGATCCTGGCCGCCACGGCGCGTCATGCCGCACGCCATGCGCGCGAGCTGGTGCAGCGCAAGACCGTGCTTTCGGGCTCGGGTCTGCCGGGCAAGCTGGCCGACTGTTCGAGCCGCGACCGCTCGATCGCCGAAATCTTCTTCGTGGAGGGTGACTCGGCAGGCGGCACGGCGAAGATGGGCCGCGACCGCAACTTCCAGGCCATCATGCCGTTGCGCGGAAAGATCCTCAACATCGAGAAGGCCCAGGAGCACAAGATGTGGGAGAACGAGGAGATCAAGAACATGTTCACGGCACTCGGCGTGACGATCGGCACCGAGGAGGACAGCAAAGCCCTCAACCTCGAAAAGCTCCGCTACGACAAGATCATCATCATGACCGATGCCGATGTCGATGGCAGCCACATCGCGACCCTGATGCTGACGTTCTTCTTCCGCAAGATGAAGGAGCTGATCGAGAACGGACACATCTACCTGGCCACCCCGCCCCTCTACCTGGTGAAGAAGGGCAAGCAGGAGCGGTACTGCTGGACGGACAAGGAGCGCGACGCCATCTCCGAGGAGTGGGGAGGCAAGGGCCTGCACGTGCAGCGTTACAAAGGTCTCGGCGAGATGAACGCCCACCAGCTGTGGGAAACGACGATGAATCCCGACACGCGCATTCTGAAGCAGGTGTCGATCGAGAATGCGGCCGAAGCCGACCGCGTGTTCTCGATGCTCATGGGCGACGACGTGCCGCCCCGCCGCGAATTCATCGAAAAGAACGCACACTACGCCAACATCGACGCATAAAGGCGATGCCCGACGGGGACCGGCTCTCGGGGCGGTCCCCGTTTTCATACACCCAAAAACTCACTTCGCATGAAAGTTACGGTAATCGGCGTGGCCGGAGGCACGGGATCGGGCAAATCGACCCTCGTGAAGAAGCTCCGCGAAGCCTTCGAAGGCGACGACGTGGTGACGCTCTGCCACGACTACTACTACAAGGCGCACCCCGAACTCACGTACGAGGAGCGCACGAAACTCAACTACGACCACCCGCAGGCATTCGACACGCAGATGCTCGTGGAGCACCTCCGCACGCTGCGCGAAAACGTGCCTGTCTCCCACCCGCTCTACTCGTTCGTCGAGCATGACCGCATGGCGGAGACCGTGGCCGTGAAGCCCTCGCGCGTAATCATCGTCGATGGCATCCTGATCTTCGAGAACAAGGAGCTGCGCGACCTGATGGACATCAAGGTCTTCGTGGATACGGACCCCGACGTGCGCCTGGCACGCCGCATCCTGCGCGACGTGTGCGACCGCGGCCGCACGATGCAGTCGGTCATCACGCAATACCTCACGACCGTGAAACCGATGCACGAAGAGTTCGTGGAGCCGTCGAAGAAGTATGCCGACGTCATCATCCCCGAGGGAGGGTTCAACTCGGTGGCCGTGGCGATGCTCATACAGAACATCCGCTCGCTGATCGAACAGCGATAAACCGCAACCCCTTACCCCGGAGAGGTCGCCGGGCCGTGCGCACAGGCCGCTCCGGGTGTGCGCACGCAACTTTTCGGACAGGGCTTCCGGAGCCGGAGCCGACCTTGCGGGATACGTAACGCCGCCCCGCCGGAATGATTTCCGGCGGGGCGGCGTACGTTCGTCCGAACCCTCGGGTGCGCTTCGAGCCCCCGGCTTCCGCCTCGGGCTCCGGCCCCGCAGGTGCGGGACCCGCACCGTCACTTCGGGCTCCGGCGCATTACGGCCCCGGGCAGGCCGCGAACGGCGACTCCCCCGCCTCCGCCGGAACAATTCCGGACAGACTGCGGTGTGCGGCGTCAGATGCCGGCGATACCCTTGATCTGGTTGAGGATATTCAGCGCCTCGATCGGCGTGAGGGCATCGAGGTCGAGGCCCTTGATGCGGTCGCGGATCTGCACCAGCACCGGATCGTCGAGCCGGAACATCGACAGCTGCATGCCGTCCATGCGGTCCGCCTCCTCCACGGCTTCGCGCACGCCCTGTGCCGCGGCCCTGCGGCTCCGGACGCGCGGCGTGCGGCTCGGCACGATCTCGTTGTTGCCGTAGACGTGTTCGAGGTTCTTGAGGATCTCGCCCGCGCGGGCCACGACGCCCGCCGGCATGCCCGCCATGCGGGCCACGTGGATACCGAACGAGTGTTCGGTGCCGCCGCGTTCGAGCTTGCGCAGGAAGACGATCGTGTTGTCCACCTCCTTCACGCTCACATGGTAGTTCTTCACGCGCGGACACATGCGCTCCATCTCGTTCAGTTCGTGGTAGTGCGTGGCGAAGAGCGTCTTGGCGCGGGCCGTGGGATGGTTGTGGAGGTACTCGACCATCGCCCATGCGATCGAAATGCCGTCGTAGGTGCTCGTGCCGCGGCCGATTTCGTCGAGCAGCACGATGCTGCGGTCCGATATGTTGTTCAGGATGCTCGCCGATTCGAGCATCTCGACCATGAAGGTCGATTCGCCCTGCGAAATGTTGTCCGACGCCCCCACGCGGGTGAAGATCTTGTCCACCACACCGATGTGCGCCGACTCGGCCGGCACGAACGACCCCATCTGCGCCATGAGGATGATGAGGGCCGTCTGGCGCAGGAGGGCCGACTTACCCGACATGTTGGGGCCGGTTATCATCATGATCTGCTGATCCTTGCCGTCGAGCAGCACGTCGTTCGGGACATACTCCTCCCCCACGGGCATCAGCGTTTCGATCACCGGATGGCGCCCGCGCCGGATGTCGATCACCGAACCCTCGTCGAGCACGGGCCGCACGTAGCGCCGCTCGCACGCGATGCGCGCGAACGACTGGAGGCAGTCGAGACGCGCCACGGAGGCGGCATCGCGCTGCAACACGCCCAGCGCCCCCGCAAGGAAGCGGATCAGCTCCGCATAGATGCGCTGCTCGATCATCAGCATCTTCTCCTCGGCGCCGAGGATCTTCTCCTCGTACTCCTTCAGCTCCTCGGTGATGTAGCGCTCGGCGTTGGCCAGGGTCTGCTTGCGGATCCAGGTCGGGGGCACCTTGTCCTTGTGGGCGTTGCGCACCTCGATGTAATAGCCGAACACGTTGTTGTAGCTCACCTTGAGCGACGGAATGCCCGTCTGCTCGCTCTCGCGCTGCTGGATGCGCACCAGCACGTCGCGTCCGTGCAGCGCGATGCGGCGCAGATCGTCCAGCTCGGGGTCCACGCCGTCGGCAATCACGCCGCCCTTCTGTATCTGGTTGTTCTGCGGATCGGGCCAGATTTCGCGCGCCAGGCGGTCGCGCACCGCCGCGAGGGGGTCGATCGTGGCGGCCAGCGCATGCAGCCGGTCGTCGTCCGTAGATTCCATGATCACACGCAGCGTCTCGACGGCCGTAAGCGAATTCTTGAGCTGCACCAGCTCGCGGGGCGCGACACGCCCCGCGGCGATGCGCGAACCGATGCGCTCCAGGTCGCCGATCTGAGCGATCTGCTCGCGCACGGCCTCCGCAAGGTCGGCATCGCGCGTGAGCAGCTCCACCACGTCGAGGCGGCTTTCGATCTCCTCCA
>VSOO01000083.1:5739-6738 GCA_009774895.1 Alistipes sp.
GGCATGGCTGTCCAGCGCTTCAGCAGACGCCCTCCCATCGGCGTGAGCGTGCGGTCGATCACATCCGCAAAGCCGCACCTGCGGCCGCCGTTCGAGGAGAAGAGCTCCAGGTTGCGGATGGTGAATTTGTCGATCCACACGAAGTCGTTCTGGTCCAGCCGCGAAAGGGAGGTGATGTGGGCGATGTCGCGATGCTCGGTGAATTCGAGGTAGTGAAGCACCGCGCCCGCGGCCGAAATGCCGTCGGAGAGCTGATCGACACCGAAACCCTTGAGCGAGCGGGTGCCGAACTGACGGCAGAGCTTCTCGCGGTTCACCTCCTCCGAAAATACCCAGTCGTCGAGGCGGTAGGTGTAGTATCCCGAGCCGAAAGCCTCGGCGAAACGATCCTCGCATCCCCGTCTGAAGAGCACCTCCTTGGGTGCGAGGTTCGCCATCAGTTTGTCCACATAGGCATCGGTGCCCTCGGCCACGTAGAACTCGCCGGTGGAGATGTCGAGAAAGGCCACGCCCGTATTCCGGCGCCCGAAGTACACCGAAGCCAGGTAGGTATTCTCCTTGTTGGTCAGTATGTTATCGCCGAGCGCCACGCCCGGGGTCACCAGCTCGATCACACCGCGTTTGACCAGTCCCTTGACCGTCTTCGGGTCTTCGAGCTGCTCGCACACCGCCACCCGCTCGCCCGCCCGCACCAGTTTGGGCAGGTAGGTGTCGATGGCATGGTAGGGAAAACCAGCCAGTTCGACATACGACGCGGCACCGTTCGCACGGCGCGTGAGCGTAATGCCGAGAATGCCGCTCGCCTTGATGGCGTCTTCGCCGAACGTCTCGTAAAAGTCGCCCACGCGGAAGAGCAGAATCGCGTCGGGATGCACCGCCTTGATGGAATAGTACTGGTTCATCAGGGGCGTCTCCACGTATTTATTTTCTATTGCGAAGATTATAATATATTGTAATCGGGACGCCAAAGATACGAATTAGCGAGGGCAAAAGCAAGTT
>VSOO01000084.1 GCA_009774895.1 Alistipes sp.
GTGTCCGGTGTGTGCGGAGGTGGACGGCTGGCACAGGCGGACGGATCGGCTGTTGCGGAGCAAGAACCGGGAGAGCGGTTGCAGACCGAAAAAACGGCCGGAATTTCCGCGGACCGGTGCGGACCGATGGAGGTGGCCCGATGCGGAAAAGCGGTCGGGGGGCGACTGTGGTGGATACTCGGATGCCGGGGCTGCATCATGCGGCAGCTTTTAGCCGGGTACTCTGTGTCGGCCAGTTGCTTGGGGTCGGGGGATGCGGATTGTTCCGGTGTTCGACGCCGAAAGCATTCCAGCCCTGTTCGTGAACGAGTCCGGTGGCTGCATGCGCGATTTCAGTACGTGGCAGGCGGCAGTCCGGATGCCGTGGTGTTCGTTTCCGGATTTTCCGGCGGGGTTTGTCGGCGGTTGTCGGAAAATGCCGTCGCTTCGCGGTTGTCCGGGAAAAGCGGATCGGCCGATCGGCGTAAGCAGGGCATGTATTTGCCGGATAGTAGGGGGCGGGGAGTTTTGCTGTTGTCTGGCAGGTTGCGCTGAAACGGTCCGGCGGAAACTGCCGGATAGTTGGGGCCCGGCTGTCTGAATGGTTGCCGTGAAGAATAAAAAACCGACCGGCAAAGGCCGGTCAGGCGATTGCAGGTCGGAAAGCCGGTATCCGCGGTAATGCGGATGAAAGCCGGTTGCCTGGCAAAAGGCGGGGCAGTGAAAGCCGGGTTGTCCGGTAATTTGCCGGACAGGCCTGTGAATGGCGTTTATCCGGTTATTGGTAGGGCTGGTCCGGCAGCAGACTGAGCGCTAAAAGCCGATTGCCCGGCCCCCGAACAACACGGAAAGGTTCAGGCCTCGAAGTGCCCCATCTTTTCGAGCAGCTGCTTGCGCAGGCGCTTGAAGGGTTCGCGTCGGATGCGGCACCAGATGCGTTCCCACAGCGGTCCGAAGCGGCGGTCGCGCTTCTCGATCTGGAACGTGCCGAAGACGGCGCGGTCCTGGCCGAAAATGTGGGGCAGGAGCGAGTAGAGATGCAGGCCGCGGCGGATCATCAGGCGCCAGTTGTCGGCGGTGTATCCGGGGCGTTCCTCGGCCAGGAGGCGTGCGCCGGCCAGGTTGAGCAGGTAGGCATGGGTCATCCAGGCGTCGAAGACGCGGGCGAGACGGCGTTTCTCGTCGAGCGGCCGGGCGCTGATCCACCAGTTGCAGTTCGAGAGCAGGATGGCGCGCGGCTCATCCGTGTCGAGGTGGGGTTTCAGCAGCTCTATGGCGTCCGACAATCCCCCTCCCTCGGTGCGGGGCATCGTAAGGTCGTCCTCCAGAATCAGGGCGTAGGGTATGCCCTCGGCGACCATGCGGCGGTAGCAGGTCTGGTGGCTCAGCGTGCATCCGATCTCCTCGGGCAGCATGCGGCACATGGCGCGGAAGTTACCCTTGCGCAGATCGAAGCGGCGTTCGATCTCCTCGGCGGAGAGTTTGCGGCCGTCCACGGCTTCGATGAATTCGACGTCGAGCGAGGGATGTTCCGCCAGGATGGTGCGGACCCGTTCGCGCCGTGCCGTGGCGTGCGGGAGGTTGATGACGAAGGTTTTCATTGGGTAGTAGGGGTTGGTAATTGCAATGCTTTTCAGGGTGCGGCCGCGGCTCAGAGTATCCGGTAGATTACGATGCCCGCGACGGCCGAGAGGGCGATCATCAGGATGGGGTTCACCTTGCGCCACGAGCCCAGCAGCGCGGCGGCGAAGAGCGCCCAGCTCCGGTTGTCGATGAAGTTCTCCTCGCCGGGGGCGGCGTTGTGCGGGAAGATCAGCAGCAGTGCGGCGGCGGCGATCATGCCGATCACGGCGGGACGCATGCCCCGCATGGCGCCCTCCACGATGCGGTTGCCCTTCAGTTTCATGAAGAAGCGGGCCACGAGGATCATCAGCGTGAGCGACGGCAGACACACCGCGAAGGTGGCGATCGCCGAGCCCAGCAGCCCCCACAGCGTGCCGCCGGCCTGCAATCCCACGGTGTAGCCCACGTAGGTGGCCGAATTGATGGCGATGGGGCCGGGGGTGATCTGCGACACGGCCACGATGTCGGCGAACTGGGCGTTGCTCATCCAGGCGTGCTGCACGACCACCTCGTTCTGTATGAGCGAGAGCATGGCGTAGCCGCCGCCGAAGCCGAAGAACCCGATTTTCAGGTAGCTCAGAAACAGTTGCAGCAGGATCATCGGAGTCTCTTTTTTGCGATGAACAGTTCGTATGCGATGCCGCAGGCCGCAGCCGCGGCGAGCACGTAGACGGGCGACCAGCGCAGGTGCCACACGGCGACGGCCGAGGCGGCGATCACCGCGTAGAGTGCCGGGTGCATGCCCCGCGACAGCGAAATCACGGGCCCGATGATGAGCGCCACGACGACCGGACGCATGCCCTTGAACGCCGCATCGACCGTGGGGTTCTCGCGGATGCCGGCGAAGAAGAGGGCGATGGCCAGGATGATGGCGAACGAGGGCAGCACCGTGCCGAGCAGTGCGGCCGCGGCGCCCCGCAGTCCGCGCATGCGGTACCCCACGAAGACCGACGTATTGACGGCGATCGGTCCGGGCACCGACTGCGCCAGCGTCAGCAGGTCGAGGAACTCGCCGCGGTCGATCCAGTTGCGTTTCACGATCAGCTCGCGTTCGATGAGGGGCAGCATGGCGTAGCCGCCGCCGAAGGTGAAGAGCCCGATGCGGAAGAACGACAGGAAGATGGTGCGGAGCCTCAGCATTGCGTTCTGCGTTTCATGCCGAGCAGGGTCATGATGCCGTCGATGAAGGTCATGGGGTGCGTGGGTACGCCCGGAAGCCACAGATCGGGGGTGTGGCGGTCGAAGAACGTGCGGTCCACGGCGCGGCTTTCGGCGTAGAGCCCGCCCGAGCAGGCCTCGGTGCTGCACGCCACGAGGATGCGCGGGTCGGGCACGGCGTCGTAGCAGATTTCGAGCGCCTCGGCCATGTTGCGCGTCACGGGGCCCGACACCACCACGCCGTCGGCATGGCGCGGCGAGGCCGTGAAGCCCACGCCGAAGCGGCCGAAGTCGAAATTGACGTTGCCCGTGGCGCCGAGCTCCATCTCCACCGAGGCGTCGCCGCCCGCGCACACCTCGCGCAGCTGGAGCGCCCGGCCGAAGAACCGCCGCACCTCGGGCCGCACGGCCTCCTCGGGGAAAGCCACCCGCGTGTCGCCCGGGCGCAGCACGAGGCCCTCGCGCGTGGGCGATCCGATGCGGTAGTCGTTGGTGAAGCGGATGTTGCGGGGTGCCATGCGTGCGCACTCGCCGCAGAACATGCAGCGCCCGAGGTCGAGCGCGAAAGGTGCGGCGCTCAGCGCCCCCGTGGGGCAGCGGCGTGCTGCGCGCTCCAGGTCGCCGCGGTCCCCGGTTTCGGTCAGTTCGGGGCGTCCGCGGAACTCCTCGGTGAGCTCCACGCGCTCCAGGTCGGGTATGTACTGCGTGCCGTGGCTGCGCAGCACCTTGAGTTTCGGAAATATCATCGTATGCGTGTTTTCTAAAGCGAACGTGTGGTTTTGTGCGGCCGTCGTGTGCGCCGCGGTTACAGGTCGTGGCCGCAGTAGGAGAGGTTGAAACTCTTGTTGCAGATAGGGAAGTCCGAAATGCCCTCGCCGCGCACGGCCAGCGCCAGCGCCATCCAGTTGTGCAGGCTGGGGTCCTTGATCCTGTACGCCGCGATGCGCCCCGCGGAGTCGGTGACCGCGACGTGGCACGTCTCGCCGCGCCAGCCCTCCACTAGTCCGAAAGCCAGGGACGCAGGGCGCAGCGGGGCGTCGTAGTCGGGCCGCACGGGCGCGGCGGGCGCGAAGCCGTCGAGCAGCCTGTCGATGAGCGCCGCGGCCTGCGCCGTCTCGCGGCAGCGGACCGAGAGGCGGGCCATCACGTCGCCCTCCTCCTCCGTGATCGTCTCGCGGCCGGGCTGCCCGGCGTAGAGCCCCCACGGGTGCGTGGTGCGGATGTCGCGGGCCACGCCGCTCGCACGGGCCGCCTGTCCCACGCCACCGATGCGCACCATCTCGGTGCGGGGCACGATGCCGCACTGCTCGAAGCGCGCCAGCAGCGAGGGCGAGGTGCGCAGGTCGTGGCACACCTCGGCGTAGCGGCGGGCGATTTCGGCTGCGTTGCCGCGGATCATGGCGGCTTTTTCGGCCGTGAGCGGGTGGTCCGTGCCGGCGGGGCGGATCAGCCCCTTTCCGAAGCGGTTGCCGCCCCATGCCTGCGTGGTGTTGATGGTCATCGTGCGCAGGGCTTCGCACGCCACCTGCCCCAGCTGGTAGCCGGTGTCCATGCAGAGGGCGCCCGTGTCGGCGATCTGCATCGCCATGCGTTCCAGTTCGATCGCCACGGCACGCTCGGGTGCCAGGGCCGCAGCTGCCGCGGCGCCGTCCGTGAGCTTCTCGACCGCCTCGGCGAAGGCCGTGGCGTGCGCCACGGAGCTGTCGCCCGCCGCGCTCTCGGCCAGCAGCACCTGCCGGAGGCGGTTGTCCGTCGCGGTCATGAGGCGCTCCGTGCCCCGGTGCTGGTAGCCCAGGGCGATTTCGAGGTGCAGGACGTTCTCGCCGTTGCAGATGAAGCGGAAAGCGCCCGGCTCGATGATGCCTGCATGAATCGGGCCGACGTTCACCTCGTGCAGCGCGCGCCCCTCCATCCTGTAGAAGGGGTAGTTGTCGATGGTCGAGGTGCGGTCCGCGCGGTCGCACGGAAAGCGCAGCGGCTTGGGCCACGGCATGCCCTCGAAGCGCACGCCCCAGCGTTCGGCGATCTCGCGTTCGAAGGGGTGCAGCTGGGGGTGCAGGGCCGTGAGCGACGGCAGGGGGCACTCGGCGTAGTAGTCCATGACGAACGACGTGAGCAGCACCTCGGCCGCTGCGTCGTCGAGCAGCAGGCAGAAGAACCGCAGGTGGGCCTCCGCCTCGTCGGGCAGGGCGAAGTAGTGGGCCACGTGGTAGCGTTCGTCGCGCAGGCGCGCGGCCAGGTCGTCGTAGAAAGCGGCGTAGGATACGACCGGAATGTCGTCGAGGGCTACGGCCGGAGCGGTGTTGTTGGTTATGCGGTAGATCATGACGTTCAGATGGTTACTATGCGTTCGATCAGTGCGCGCAGCGCCTCGGGCTGCCACAGGCCCAGCACAAGGGCCGCGCCGAGCGGCACGAGGGCCGTCCATGCGAGGCGGTGCGAGGCGGCGGGGCGGTGCACCGCGTCCTGGTTGGGCTGGTAGCACAGGCGCACGATGCGCGAGACGAAGGAGTAGATGACGATGCAGAGCAGCACGAGCAGCAGCGCCGCGAGCCACCACCGCTCGTCGGCCAGCACGCCGCCCAGGATCATCAGCTCCGAGACGAAGAGCGGCGAGGGCGGAAAGGCCAGCAGCAGCACGGCGCCCAGCAGGAAGCCGATGGCGCCGATGCGGTTGATGCGCATGTAGTCGCCGATGCGGTTGATGCGGCAGTCGGCGTAGCGGCCGCGCATGACGGCTGTCTGGAGGAAGAGGCTGCTCTTGACCAGCGTATGGCAGGCCGTGTGGAACACGGCGGCCCACACGCCCGGGCCTCCGATGCCCAGGCCGATGGCGGCGATGCCCATGTTCTCGACCGTGGAGTAGGAGAGGAAGCGTTTGTAGTTGTTCGTGCGGCGCAGGAAGAAGGCGCCCACGGCCAGCGACGCCACGCCCGTGAGGAGCAGCACCGAGCGCACCCACGGCGCGGCCTCGGTCTGCATCATGATGCGGTAGATGCGGTATACGGCCACGAAGCCCGCATTGACCAGACCCGTGGAGATGAGCGCCGAGGCGGGGGCCGGAGCCGCGAAGTTGGCATCGACGCCCACCGTATGCAGCGGGAAGATTTCCAGCTTGCAGCTGTATCCGCACAGGATCAGCACGAACGCCGTCTTCAGGTAGAGCGGGTTGCCGTGCGTCACCTCGCGGGCCAGCGCCTCGTAGCCGAGCGATCCGCCCGTGGCGGCGGTGCCCAGCAGCAGGATGCCGAGGTAGGCCACGGCGATGCCCGTGGAGCAGACGAAGACGTACTTCCAGGCCGCTTCGAGCGAGTGCTCCGTGTGGCGGAAGTAGACCAGGCCCGCGGCGCAGAGCGTGGTGGCTTCGAGGAAGATCCACGTCACGGCCACGTTGTTGGCGAAGTATGCGCCCGTGATGGCCGCGGTGAGCAGCATCTGCAATGCGGCATAGCGCCGGTAGTCGGCGATCGCGCAGTCGGCCAGGTAGTCGCGCGAGTGGATGAAGACCAGGGCCGAAACCGCGGCCAGAAGCACGAAGAAAAGCGAGCCCAGGGCATCGGGCGTGAAGAAGAGCGCCTCGGCTCCGCCCCGGAAGCCGCAGCGGAACAGGGCCGCGGCCAGCGCGAACTGCACGGCGAAGAAAGCCGTGCCCAGCAGCGCTACGGTGCGCCGCCCGCCGGCCCGGAATGTGGCGAGGGCGATCAGTACGGAGAGTATGAAATAAGCAAGCAACATGGCGTCAGTCTTTTACGTTGGTGAGCGAATCGGCGTCGTCCGCGTGGAGCTTGTTGCCGATGCGCATGAAGAAGATGCCGAGCATCAGCACCGAAATCATGATGTCGAGCAGGATGGCGACGTTGATCAGGAAAGGCATCTCGGTGCCCACGGCCATCGAGAAGAGGAACACGCCGTTCTCGATCACGAGGAAGCAGACCCTGTGGGAGAAGCTGCGCGAGCGTACTACGAT
>VSOO01000085.1:0-828 GCA_009774895.1 Alistipes sp.
GCCGCGGGCCGCTCGCTCGACGACCTGAACGGCCGCATCCGCATCACCGCCGCCGCGTACCGCTACAACGACAGCAGCGTCGCCGCGCGCGAGATCGTCGTGCGGGGCGAGAACTCGGCACACAGCAAGTTCCTGTCGCTCCAGTCCGACTTCGCCGACGTCACGTTCCGCAGCAAGACCAGCTACCGCGAGGTCTTCCGCTACCTCAGGATGAGCGCCTGGAAATACCTGCCCATGCTCGGCACCCGCGAGCGGGCGCCGCAGCACGAGGCCGCGCCCTCGGCGGCCGACGACTACTCGCTGCTCTCGGTCGAGATCAAGCGGATCAATCCGCTGGTCGATGCCGTGGCGCGCGGCTTGCAGGTCGCCGACGGTTCGCACCTGCGGCTCCTCTTCAACCCCGCGAGCGACCGGCTGTCGCTCACGGCCTCGTCGGACTACGTGGAGCGCGGCCGGCTGCTTGCCGCCCGCATCCGCATCAACGCCTCGAACCGCGGCGACTCGCTGGCTTTCTACGCCGCTACGGAGGACCTCTACGCCGGCACGCTCCACCTGCGCGACCTCTCGCTGACGGGCGGTGCGCGCGACGGCCGCGTGCAGCTCTCGGCGGGCTTCGACGACACGCTGCGCCGCATGTCGGGTCTCTTCGCACTGCGCGCCCAGCTCGAATCCGAGCCCGGACCCGACGGACCGGTGCTCGGCGTGCGCATCCTGCCCTCGCACCTGCGGCGCGACAGCACCGTGTGGCGCATCTTCGCCCGCAGCATCCGCATCGACACGGCGCGGATCGCCGTGGACCGCTTCACGATCCGCAACAACGGCCAGGAG
>VSOO01000085.1:838-2834 GCA_009774895.1 Alistipes sp.
CCAGGAGCTGCTGGTCGATGGCTGCGCGTCGCGCGACCGCGGCGACTCGGTCACGCTGCGGCTGCGCAACTTCGAGATTTCGCCCTTCACGCAGCTGCTCGACCGCATGGGCTACGGCATCGGGGGCGTAATCAACGGTTCGGCCTCGGTGAAGTCGGCCATGCATGCCGCGGAGGTTGCCGCCGACCTGCGCTTCGACAGCCTGGCCGTGAACGGCATCGCCGCGCCGCCGCTGCAACTGGTGTCGCGCTGGGACTTCCAGCGCAACCGCGCCGGCGTCGTGCTGCGCAACCCCGTGCGCAGCGACACCCTCGTGCGGGGCTACTTCGTCCCCTCGGAGGTGCGCTACTATGCCCGGGCCGACGTGGACAGCCTCGACCTGGGGCTGCTCGACCCCGTGCTGCGGGGCGTGGTCTCGGGCACGAAGGGCTACGCCTCGGGCCGCCTGACCCTCGCAGGCGAACGCCGCCGGGCCGAGCTGCGGGGCGGACTGCGCGTGCGCGGCCTCTCGACGACGGTCGATTTCACCCGCACGACCTACGAGGTGCCCGACGTGCGGCTCGATGTGGCCGGCAACCGCCTGCGCGCCTCGGACGTGCCGGTGTACGACACGGAGGGCAACGACGGACTGCTCGACTTCGAGCTGGATCTCAGCCACCTGTCGAACATCGCCTACCGCGTGCGGGTCGAGCCCCACGCCATGCTGGTGCTCAACACCACGAGCCGCGACAACGACCTTTTCTACGGCCGCGTCTACGCCTCGGGCGCCGCCACGATCGCCGGCGACAAGCGCGGCGTGAACATGGACATCGCCGCCGTCACCGAGGACAACTCCTCTTTCAACATGCCCCTCTCGGGCAAGACGAACATCGTCAATGCCGACTTCGTGACCTTCGAGTCGGCCGTGCGGGCGGACACGACCGACCTGCTGGCGCGGAAGAAGCAGCTCTTCGAGCGGCGGCGCAAGGAGCGTGCGTCGTCGGGCGGCGCGATGAACATCACGCTGGCGCTCGACGTGCGTCCCAACCTCGATTTCCAGCTCGAAACCTCGGGCAACATCATCCGCGGCCGCGGCCAGGGGGCGCTCAACCTCCAGATCGCACCCCGCCGCAACCTCTTCGAGATGTACGGCGACTACACGATCACGGAGGGTACGGTGCTCTTCTCGCTGCGCAACCTCATATCGCGCCGCTTCACCGTCGAGGACGGCTCGACGATCCAGTGGACCGGAGCGCCGCTGAGCGCCCTGCTCGACATCAGCGCCGTCTACCGCCTCAAGACCTCGCTCGCGCCGCTGCTCGCGGGCACCACGACCTCCACGGTCGGCAGCGACCGCTCGGTGCCCGTGGAGTGCGTGATCCACCTGGGCGACCGCCTCGCCAACCCCGACGTGACGTTCGACGTGCGCGTGCCGTCGGCCGACACCGAGACGCAGACCGTGGTGGCCAATGCGCTGTCGAGTCCCGAGACGGTCAATACGCAGTTCTTCTACCTGCTCGTATTCAACAGTTTCATGTCCGAAACGAACACCGCGATGGCCGAGTTGGGTGCCTCGGCTTCGGCCGCCACGGGCATATCGTTCCTCACGAACATGCTCAGCAAGTGGCTTTCGTTCGACGGCTACAACCTGCTGTTCAACTACCGTCCCAAGTCGGAGCTCACGAGCGACGAGCTCGATTTCGGACTCTCGAAGAGCCTCATAAACAACCGCCTGTTCGTGGAGGTCGAGGGCAACTACCTGCTCGACGATGCCGCGACGGTCAATCGCAACATGTCCAACTTCATGGGCGAGGCCAACATCACGTGGCTCATCGACCGTGCGGGTACGCTCAAGCTGCGCGGCTTCACGCAGACCATCGACCGCTTCGACGAGAACCAGGGTTTGCAGGAGACGGGCATCGGAATCTACTACAAGGAGGATTTCAACAACTTCCGCGCCCTGTGCCGCCGCATCCGCGAGCGCTTCACCGGCCGCAAGCGCCGTGCGCGCCGCCAG
>VSOO01000085.1:2844-6668 GCA_009774895.1 Alistipes sp.
GGCGGCCCGCTGCGCACGGACGAACCGGATGCCGGGCTGCACCGCGCCGTGTCGTCGTTCCTGACCTCCGGCGGCGATGCGCCCGCCGAGGCACTCTCCGCTTCCGAGGCACTCTCCGCTTCCGAGGCACTCTCCGCTTCCGAGGCACTCTCCGCCGCCGGGGCGCCCCCGCCGTCTGCGGACGAAGACGGCGCCGCGCCTGCGAAGCGGTCCGAACGCCGGAAACGCGCGGCCGCGGCCGGCGGAACCGAAAAGAAAGAAAAACTCAAATAAATTATTATTTCTACTATGATCAATTTTTTGCAGGCTGCCGCCGAGGTCGCGGCAGCGAATGAAGAGACCCGAATGGGACTGTGGGAGATGTTCGTCAAGGGCGGCTGGCTCATGTGGCCGCTGCTGCTGCTGGGCGGCGTGACGATCTTCATCTTCGTCGAGCGTTTCCTGGCCATCCGCAAGGCTTCGTCGCTCGACATGAACTTCATGAACCGCATCCGCGATTACATTTCCGACGGCAAGATCGCCGTGGCCGTGAACCTCTGCAAAAAGACCGACACGCCCATCGCCCGCATGATCGAGAAGGGCATCGAGCGCCTCGGACGTCCGATGGGCGACGTGCAGACGGCCATCGAGAACGTGGCCAACCTGGAGGTTTCGAAGCTCGAAACCAACCTGCCGTTCCTGGCGACCATCGCCGGCGGCGCCCCGATGATCGGTTTCCTCGGCACGGTGCTCGGCATGGTGCGCACGTTCATGGACATGTCGGCCGCGGGCGGCACGGTCGATCTGGCGCTGCTGTCGAGCGGCATGTACGTGGCGATGGTGACCACGGTCATGGGTCTGGTGGTCGGCATCCCGGCCTACTTCGGCTACAACTACCTCGTGGCCCGCATCGAGAAACTCGTATTCCAGATGGAGGCCAACTCGATCGCCTTCATGGACATTTTGAATCAACCCGTACAGAAGTAGGAGATCATGGCTATCAAACACGGTTCGAAAGTAGACAAGTCGTTTTCCGCGTCGTCGATGACCGACCTCATGTTCCTGCTGCTGCTCTTTCTGCTGATCGCTACCACGCTCATGAATCCCAATGCGCTGAAGCTGATGCTCCCGAAGAGCTCGAACCAGCTCAAGGACAAGGCGATGACCACGGTGTCGATCCAGCAGGAGGGAGCCCGCTACAACTACTACGTGGAGCTGGAGCGGGTGCAGGGCATCGAGGGCGTGGAGCAGGCGCTCCGTACGCGCCTCGACGGCCGCGAGGATGCCACCGTATCGCTCCACTGCGACAAGACGGTCGCCGTGGACGAGGTGGTGAAGGTGATGAATATCGCCAAGGACAACGGCTACAAACTGATACTGGCCACCTCGGCGAACTGAGGCGCGGCCCTTTCCGCGGGGGTGCGCCCTGCGGCATGCCGATAAGGAGGATCCGGAAAATGAGAGACAACCATGTATTATTATAACCCGAACGATCGTTCGCCGCGCCGCTGGGCTGCGGCTGCCGCGGCGCTCTATGCGCTGCTGCTGGCGGGAGGTTTCGCCTTCGCGACGTTCGAGCTGCGGCCCGGGGAGCGGATGCAGGGCGACACCATTCTGATCGACCTCACGGAGCCCCCCGTGTCCGAACCGCCGCAGCCGCCGCGCCGCACGACCGCGGAGCCGCGCGTGCACGAGGCGCCGGCGCCCGAGGAGCGGACGGCGCAGGTCGCGGGCCGCGACGAAACCACGCAGACGCCCAATCCGCGTGCGCTGTTCCAAATGAACAAGGGCGGTGCGGACGAACCCGACGATGCAGGCAATCCCCACGCCCCCGAGGGCGAGGACAAGGCGAGCGGTACGGGTCCGGGCCTCAGCACCGACGGCCTCGACCAGCTCGACCGCGGCCTGCGGGGGCGCGGCCTGCGGGGTGCGCTGCCCAAGCCCTCCTACCCGGGGCGCAATAAGAGCGGCAAGGTCGTCGTACGCGTGACGGTAGGGCCCGATGGCAGTGTCACGTCGGCCGCCTACGAGCCCAAGGGCTCCACGTCGGGTGATCCGGCGCTGATCGAGGCGGCCCTGGCGGCGGCCCGCAAGGCGAAGTTCACCGAAAGCCGCGCTCCGGTGCAGGGCGGCACGATAACCTATTCATTCAAGTTGGAATAAGAGTGATGAAGCGATATGTTGCGGCATGGTTGGTGCCGCTGTGTGTATGCTGGGGCCTTGCGGCGTATGCGGGGCCCTGCCGTGCCGCCGCAGACGAACGGGCGGCGGATGCGGAGGCCGCGGCTCCGGGGACGGTGCCTGCGAAGTGCGGGGCGCTGTTGTGCATCGACGAGCCTTTCCATGACTTCGGCGACGTGGAGCGTCGCGGCGGCGACCTGGAGCACTGCTTCGTGATCCGCAACGGGGGCGACGCCCCGCTGGTGGTGACGCGCGTGCTGACCTCGTGTTCGTGCCTCCGGGCCGAGTTCCCGAAGCGGCCGCTGGCCGCGGGGGCCGAGGCGGCGATCCGCATCGTCTACGAACCCCGCAAAAGCGAGCCGGGAACCTTCCACAAGGTGATCCAGGTCTACTCCAATTCGGCCTCGGGGCGCCAGGTGCTGACCGTGCAGGGACGTGCGGTCGGGCGGTAAACCGGCCGGGCCGTGTCGCCGTGCGGGCGGAGGCCTGCGGGACGGCGCGGCGAACGATAAATTGAAATTCTATGACCTTGTTATTCGAAAATTGCACCGTGCTGTGCATGACACCCGGTGAGCCGGAGCCCTTTCGGGGCTGGGTCGGCATCGACGGCCGGCGCATCGCCCTCGTGACGCGCGACCGCGGCGAGGCCGATGCGTTCCGTGCGGCGCATCCCGGCCTGCGGTGCATCGACGCCGCGGGCAAGCTGCTGATGCCCGGACTGATCGACACGCACTGCCATGCGGGCATGACGCTGCAACGATGCTATGCCGACGATCTCTCGCTCATGTCGTGGCTCAACGACTACATCTGGCCTTTCGAAGCGCGTCAGAGCGCCGGGGACGTGATGCTCGGCACGGAGCTGGGCGTGGCCGAACTGCTGCTGGGAGGTGTGACCTCGTTCGTGGACATGTACTGGCACGAGGACCGCAACGTGGAGGTCGTGCGGCGCATGGGCATCCGTGCGATGCTGGGCGTGAGCTACTTCGACACGAACGTGAAGGAGGCCATGCGTACGCTGCCCGCAGCCATGGAGGCGGCCCGGGGGTGCGACCGCATCCGCATCGCCGCGGCGCCGCATGCGCCCTACACCGTGTCGCCCGAAAACTACGTGCGCGGCAAGAGGTTCTGCGACGAGCACGGACTGCACTTCATGACCCATGCGGCCGAGACGGCGGAGGAGACGCGTATCGTGCGCGAGCGCTACGGCAAGAGCCCCGTCGCGCACCTCGATGCGCTGGGGGTGCTCGACGACCGCACCATCGCCGCGCACTGCGTGCACGTGAGCGACGAGGACATTGCGACGCTCGTCCGGCGCGGCGTTGCGGTGTCGCACAACCCCCAGAGCAACATGAAGCTGGCGAGCGGCACGGCACCTGTCGAGCGTATGCGCCGCGAGGGTGCGCTGGTGACGATCGCCACCGACGGACCCTGCTCGAACAACGACCTCGACATGTGGGAGGAGATGCGCACGGCGGCACTCCTCCAGAAGAGCGCCACGGGCGATCCCTGCGCGATGCCCGCGGAGGAGGTGCTGCGCATGGTGACCGTGAACGGCGCCCGCGCCCTCGGATGGGGCGACGAACTGGGCGTGATCCGCGAGGGTGCGCTGGCCGACGTCATTCTGATCGACATGCAGAAGCCTCACTTCCAGCCCGTGCATCGCC
>VSOO01000086.1 GCA_009774895.1 Alistipes sp.
AGGTGTCGCCGCCCTTCTCGGCCTCGGTGTAGGCCGAAACGTAGATGTTGTCGCCCGTCTTCCAGTTCACGGTGTAGGCGCCGTCGGCATAGCCGATGTCGGTGCGGCTCTCGGGCAGCGAGGCCTCGATGCGTACGTCTGCGCCCTTTGCGGACAGGTTGGCGGCGTCATCCTTGCCGCAGCCGGTGAGGGCCGATGCCGCGAGCATCAGACCCGAAATAAGAAAAAGTCTTTTCATGTTTTTTCCGTTGTTATTCGGTTCGATACTCGATTTACCACCACGATCCGTTGTCGTCGGGTACGTTGCCGCCGGCTCCGCCGAACATGTCGTCGCCGGTGATGTCGCTCGATGCGGCGAATCCTTTTTCAGCGGATACCTCCAGGGTCTCCATTCGGGGTGCGGTGTACGCGCGGGAATTTCCCCCCCCCTGCATGTAGTGTGTGTTCATGAATAAAAGGTTTGATTGAATGATGTTCCGTCTTCCGTATTCGAAAAAAGAATTTCTACAAAGATACGTAAAAAACGAATGCGGTGTATGCTTTTTCGTGTGATTTGTCATTTGCAGCCCGCCTTTGCGGGACGTTTCGTCTCGTTTCGCTTTGCGGCCGGGCGGCGGGCGGCCCGGTTCCGAGACCCTCCCGGCAGCGGTTCGCAGTTCCGCGGTTCGAGGGGGGGGCGGGTTTCGGCGCGGTGTCCGGAGCCCTCTCCCCGGCTGGGTCTCTTTCCTCCTGTGCCGCATGCAATCGCCGTGCCCGAACGGCCGCGGCGCCCGCAGCGGGCGCCGCGCCGCTCTTTCCGTGCGACGGGTGCCGGAGCGGCTTGCGGCCTGTGCCCGGCCTCGGGCCGCGGTCAGCGCAGCGAGTTCATGCGGATGCTGGCTTTCACGAGCGCCCGGGCGCGGCTGCGCTCCTGGGCCACCTCCTTGTCCGCATGTTGGGGGTTCTGGCTCACGAGTTTCACGTAGCCCGGGCGCTCCGACTTCTGGATGTACTTCACGGTGATGTACTCCTCGCCGTCGATGTCGATCGAGAGCAGGTACATGTCGCCCCAGAAAATGTCGTCCAGGTCGCGCAACTGCTTGTACAGCACGATGTCGCCGCTCTTGAGCAGCGGATACATCGAGTCGCCCGCGATGTAGATGGCGCCGTCGCACTTGGGCAGGTTGGGGATGTGTATGTAGTTGATCGCGTGCGCGCGGTTGCGGTCGGCGAAGAGCGGCACGAGACCCGCCGTGCCCTCGATCGAGTAGAGGGGGACGCTCTGCATGGGCAGCGTGTGGTCCGTGCGGAGCATGTAGGCCGTCAGGTCGGGCTCGGCATTGAACGCGTCGCCCGCCCCGGTGTCGAGCCACTCGGGATTGACGTTCAATTCCTGAACCAGGATGTTGCGGTTGCGCGACGAGAGCCCCGTGCGTCCGGTTTCGATCATCGAAAGGGCCGCTTTACCGATGCCAAGTCGTTGTGCAAGCTGCTCTTGCGTCATTCCGAGTTGCTTGCGTATCAATTTTATGCGATCTCCCGTCGGCATCGTATCGGAATTAATGATGGTAAAAAATTAAACTTTATGGAATCAAATTCAATAATTGAACATATCTTTGTGCTGCAAAGTTAAGAAATTTATTTCTGACCGACAAAAATTAAACCGAAAACGATTATGATTTATTCCGTCACTCCCGATCTTTACCGCGAAACGGCTTCGCGGCTGCTCGATGCGCTGGATGCCTCAGGTTACTTCTCCGGCTCGTTGTTCTTCCCGTTCGGCGATACGGACTGCCGCCTCACGGCCTCGATCATCGTCTACCGCACGATCGTCGAGGCGCCCGACGGAGTGAGCCGCCCCGTCGCGGACATGATGCCCGTGTGGTGGGAGTTCCATACCGTCGCGCCCGAGGGCGAGGTGCTGAACGACTTTTCATTCAACGTGCTGCGCGACTATGTGTGCGGCTGACCGCGTGCCCTCGCTGGCCGACTTCGCCTGCGAGGTTTATCCCTTTCTGGAGCTGAGGCCCTTCCACCGGGCCTACTACCGCGTGCTGGAGGCGTTCGCCGCGGGCCGCATCCGGCGGCTCATCGTCACCATGCCGCCCCAGCACGGCAAGAGCACGGGAGCTACCACGCTCCTCCCCGCCTACCTGCTGGGCCTCGATCCCGACCTGCGCGTGGCCATCGCCTCCTACTCCGCGGCGCTCGCCTCGAAGTTCAACCGCCGCGTGCAGCGTATCCTCGACACGGAGGAGTACGCCGCGCATTTTCCCGCCACCACGATCAAGCGCGGGACCAGGCCGCCCAACTACATCCGCACGGCCGACGAGGTGGAGATCATCGGCCGCCGGGGCGGGCTGCTCTCCGTCGGACGCGAGGGTTCGCTCACGGGCAACCGGGTCGATTGCTTCATCCTCGACGACCTCTACAAGGACGCGATGGAGGCCAACTCGCCCATCATACGCGAGAATTGCTGGGAGTGGTATACGTCGGTCGTGCGCACGCGCATGCACAACCGCTCGCGCGAACTGATCGTCTTCACGCGCTGGCACGACGAGGACCTGATCGGCCGGCTGCTGCGGCGCGAACGGGTGGCCGAGCTGCGGGCGTGGGAGCAGCTCGACACGACGCCTCCCGACGTGTGGCTGCACCTCAACTTCGAGGCCCTCAAGGCGTCGCCGCCCACGCAGATCGACCCCCGGCCCGCCGGTGCGGCGCTGTGGGAGGAGCAGCACGACGCCGCGCTGCTGGCCGACAAGCGGCGGCTCGATCCGTTGCAGTTCGAGTGCATGTACCAGGGGCGTCCGGCCGCCCGCGAGGGCTTGCTCTACGGTACGAACTTCTCGGAGTACGAGGAGCTGCCGCGCGAGCTGGTGCGCCTGGCCAACTACACCGACACGGCCGACACGGGCGACGACTACCTCTGTTCGGTCTGCTACGCCGTGGATACGGACGGGGCGGTCTACGTGACCGACGTGGTCTACTCGCGCGAGCCGATGGAGGTGACCGAGGAGCTCGTGGCTGCGATGCTGCGCGCGGCGGGCGTGCGCCAGGCCTCCGTGGAGAGCAACAACGGCGGCCGCGGCTTCGCCCGGGCGGTGCAGGCCCGGGCTCCGGGCGTGCGCGTGGAGTGGTTTCATCAGAGCGCCAACAAGGAGGCCCGCATCCTCTCCAATTCGGCCACGGTGCTCCACACGCTGCGCTTCCCGCGGGGATGGCAGCAGCGCTGGCCCGAGTTCTGGGCCCACCTGACCGCCTACCGGCGCAAGTTCCGCGCGAACCGCTGGCACGACGCCCCCGACGTGCTCACGGGCATCGTCGAGCGCGAGGCGGCCGCCACGGGAAACGGCAGGCTGCGCGGCGTGCGGTTTTTCTGAGCGCGGCGACGTATGCGAAACGCCCCGTCGTAACCTGTACGACGGGGCGTTTTCCGTTTGCGGGGCGGGGCGGACACTCCGCCCGCGCCCTTGGGGTGCGACGCCTCCGCAGCGCTTCGGGCGGCGTCCGACCGGCGTCCGACCGGCGTCCGACCGGCGTCCGACCGGTGTCCGACCGGTGTCCGACCGGCGTCCGACCGCGGATACCGCGCATCGTGCCGCTAACGTTCGGGCACGACGGCCGGCGCGTCGGCGCCGAAGAGCCGTTCGCGGAGCGAGAAGTTGTCGTACTCGGTGCGGAGCGAGGCGATCAGCTCGCGCACGCTCTGGATCTTGTCGGCCCGCCAGGCGTTGGCGCCGCAGAAGGCGTAGCCGTTCTGCAACTTGCCCCGGAAGGCGTTGTAGAGCGCCAGCATGATGCAGTAGGGCGAGTGCACCATGTCGCAGGTCTTGATGCAGTCGAACGGACACGCCTTCGGCCGTTTGAGGCCCTCGCGCACCTTGTCGAGGAACGAGCTGCGCAGCGCGCGGCCCGGCATGCCTACGGGGCTCTGGATGATCTCGATGTCCTCGGGGCCCGCGTCGAGGTAGCTCTGCTTGAAGGCGTCGGCCGCATCGCACTCCTCCGTGGTCACGAAACGCGTGCCCATCTGCACGCCGTCGGCGCCGAGCTGCATGATGCGGTAGATGTCCTCGCCCGTGTAGATGCCGCCGCCGGCGATCACGGGGATGCGGCGGTCGTGCTCCGCCGCGAAAGCGCCGACCGCTCCGGCCACCTCGGGCAGGATGCGCTCCAGTGCGAAATTTGCGTCTTCGATCTGCTCGCGCTTGTAGCCGAGGTGTCCGCCGGCCTTGGGGCCTTCGACTACGATGGCGTCGGGCACGTAGTCGTACTCGGCGAGCCATTTGCGGCACAGCAGCACCGCGGCGCGTGCCGACGAGACGATGGGCGCCAGCTTCGTGCGGGCCCCCTCGGTGAGGAAGGCGGGCAGGTTGAGCGGCAGCCCCGCGCCCGAGAAGATGATGTCGGCCTTCTCGGCTACGGCCGTGCGCACCATGTCGGCGAAGTTCGACATGGCGACCATGACGTTCACGCCGATGATGCCCTTCGTGGCGGCGCGGGCCTTGCGCAGCTCCTCGCGCAGGCCTGCGATGCTGGCCTGGCGGTAGTCCTTCGACAGGTGGCTGTAGATGGCGCCCAGCCCCGCGGAGGAGATGACGCCGATTCCGCCCTCGGACGCGACGGCCGAGGCCAGTCCCGAAAGCGATATGCCTACGCCCATGCCCCCTTGCACGATGGGGACGGTGGCCGTGAGGTTTCCGATTTTCAATGATTTCATTCTTTTATGAATTAGTGTTAAAAACAGCCGTAAAGGTACGCAAAAAGGCGGGAAGTCGTCTCCCCGCCTTTCGTTTTTTTGCGTTTGGGCCTCAGAACCCCTCGATGCGCGCCGCGGGGGCGGTGTCCAGCCCGGTGAAGTCGCCGTGGAGGTAGTTGTAGTAGCCGGCCATGGCGATCATGGCGGCGTTGTCGGTGGTGAACTTCAGCGGGGGCAGGAAAGTGCGCCAGCCGCGTTTGAGTCCCGTGCGTACGATGCCGTCGCGCAGGCCCGAGTTGGCCGACACGCCGCCCGCCACGGCGATGTCGCGTATGCCCGTGTCCTTCGATGCGCGGACGAGCTTGTCGAGCAGGATCTCGACGATGGTGTGCTGGAGCGAGGCGCAGAGGTCGGCCTTGCGTGCTTCGATGAAGGCCGGGTCCTCGGCCATGCGGTCGCGCAGCAGGTAGAGGAACGAGGTCTTGAGGCCCGAGAACGAGTAGTCGTAGCCCTCGACGCGGGGCCGTGCGAGGCGGAACGCCCCGGGGTCGCCCTCGGCGGCCAGGCGGTCGATCACCGGACCGCCGGGGTAGGGGAGTCCCATCACCTTGGCGCACTTGTCGAACGCCTCGCCCGCCGCGTCGTCGATCGTCGTGCCGAGGATGCGCATGTCGCGCGGCGAATCCACGCGCACGATCTGGGTGTGGCCGCCGCTCACCAGCAGGCACAGGAACGGGAAGCCGGGGTGGGGCATGGTGCGGTCCGGCAGGTCGATGAAGTGCGAGAGGATGTGGCCCCGCAGGTGATTGACCTCGACCAGGGGGATGTCGTGCGCGAGCGCCAGGCCCTTGGTGAATGACACGCCCACCATGAGCGATCCGAGCAATCCGGGGCCCCGCGTGAACGCGATGGCATCGAGTTTGTTCGGAGCGATTCCGGCTTCGCGCAGCGCGGTGTCCACCACGGGGATGATGTTCTGCTGGTGGGCCCGCGACGCCAGCTCGGGGATCACGCCGCCGTACTTCATGTGCACGGCCTGCGAGGCGATGACGTTCGACAGCAGCACGTTGTTGCGCAGTACCGCCGCCGAGGTGTCGTCGCACGACGATTCGATGCCCAGGATTGTAATATCCATCTTGATTTTCGTTCTGTTTTTAACTATTTTGCTAACTTTGCAGGTTAAAACGGCCTTACAGTGCGCAAAGGTATAAAAATATTGGGAAAGGTGATCGCGGCGGCGCTTTTGTCGCTCGTCATGTTCTCCGTGGCGCTGACGCTGCTGCTGGAGCTCCCGGCGGTGCAGAACTTCGTCGTGGACAAGGCCGCGGCGGCGGTTTCGCGGCGGCTGGGCACCGTCGTGCGCATCGGCCACGTGCGCATCACGCGCTTCACCCGCATCGAGGTCGAGGATTTCTACGTGGAGGATTTCCAGCACGACACGCTGCTCTACGCCGGGCGCGCCGAGGCCGTCGTGCGGCGCTTCGGGTTCTCGGGCGGAGGCCTGGCGCTGGGCGAGGCCCGCATCGAAAATGCGCGCCTCTGTCTGCACGAGACGCCCGAGGGCGAGCTGAACATCAAGCAGGTCGTCGCCCGCCTCTCGCGCAAGAAGAAAAAGAAGCGCGAGGCGAACTTCCGGCTTACGATCGCTTCGGCCCGCATCGACGGCATGACCTTCTGCCTCGAACGGCTGCAACCGAAAAATCCGCCCTACGGCATCGACTTCGGCCATCTCCACCTCACGCAGCTCGCGGGCGAAGTGGAGGAGCTGACCATCGACGGCACGGCCATCCACATGACGATCCGTGCGCTCTCGGGGCGCGAACGCAGCGGCTTCGCGCTCGACGACTTCTCGGGCCGCTTCTAT
>VSOO01000087.1 GCA_009774895.1 Alistipes sp.
GGGCGTAGTCGTAGATCTCGCGCCACCGCTCGCCCGCATAGGCCGAGACGAGCAGCAGCAGCGTCGATTTGGGCTGGTGGAAGTTGGTGACGATGTTGCGCACGATGCGGAAGCGGTAGTCGAGCGGCGTGATCATGATCTGCGTGGAGGCTTTCAGCCGGTCGAGGCCGTGTGCGTCCAGCCACCCCAGCAGGTCGTCCAGCGCCTCGGCGCCCGTGTAGTCGGCCGGGAGGTCGTAGGGTTCCCATTGTCCCACCGTCTCCCCGCCGCGGGGGTCGCCTCCCGTGCGGATGCGCCAGGCGAGGGCCGCGAGCGATTCGAGGGTGCGCACCGACGTGGTGCCCACGGCCGTAATCGCGCCCCACTTGGCCCTGAGGGCCGCCAGCGTGTCGCGCCGCACCTCGAAATGCTCGGTGTGCATGGGATGGCGTGCGGCGTCGCGCTCCTTGACGGGCAGGAAGGTGCCGGCGCCCACGTGGAGCGTGACCTCCTCGAACCCGAAGCCCCGGGCGCGCATCGACTCGATCAGCTCGGGCGTGAAGTGCAGCCCCGCGGTGGGTGCCGCGACCGAGCCTTCGTAGCGCGAGTAGACGGTCTGGTAGCGCGTGTTGTCGATCTCCTCGCTCTCGCGGTCGAGGTAGGGCGGAATGGGAATGCGGCCCAGCAGTTCGAGCAGCTCGCCGAACGCGAGGTCGGCCGTCCACTCGAAACGCACGGTCTGCTCGCGCCCGGCGTCCGACGTGCGCCACGCCCGCAGGCACTCCTCGCGTCCGGCGTGCGGAAAGCGGATTTCGACGCAGCCCTCCTTCCATTTCCGGAGGTTGCCCACGATGCAGCTCCACTCGCACGCGCCCCGCACGGCGAAGGCACGCTCGTAGTCGGCCGGGGCGTGCGGTTCGAGGCAGAAGACCTCGATGCGGGCGCCCGAGGGCTTGTGCATGACGATGCGGGCGCGGATCACCTTCGTGTTGTTGAACACCAGCAGTTGGCCGGCGGGCAGCACGTCGCCCAAGTCGCCGAAGCGGCGCTCCGCGATGCGGCCGTCGCGCCACACCAGCAGCTTCGAATCGCTGCGCTGCGGCAGGGGGAATTTCGCGATCCGCTCCGCGGGAAGCGGGTAGTCGTAGTCTTCGATGTCGATGTGTCGTTCCATAAGTTCGCTTGTTCGCAGCCGCCGTTCGCCCCGCAGCGCCGCGCCCGACGCGGCGCTGCGGCTGGCATGTCGGAAACGGCTGCTTTATCGCCTGCAAAAGTACGAATAAATCGGGGGACGGATTGCGGTTTCTGAATTGTTTCGTACCTTTGCGGACGCACAACGATGCATTTTTTTGGTATGAAAACCGATTTTCTGGTTATCGGCTCCGGCGCCGCCGGCCTGAGCTTCGCACTGAAAGCCGCCGAGCGCGGTCGCGTCACCGTCGTCACCAAGGGCGAGATGAACGAGTGCAACACCAACTATGCCCAGGGCGGCATCTGCTCGGTGACCTATGCGCCCGACACATTCGAGAAGCACATCCGCGACACGCTCGTGTGCGGCGCGGGCAAGTGCGACCCCGGGGCCGTGGAACGCGTCGTGCGTCAGGCGCCCGATTCGATCCGCGACCTGATCGCCTGGGGCACGCGCTTCGACCGCACGCCCGACGGCCGCTTCGAGCTCAACCGCGAAGGCGGGCATACCGAACACCGCATCCTCCACCACGAGGACCTCACGGGCGCCGAGATCGAACGTGCGCTCGTCGAATCGGTGCGGCGCCATCCGAACATCACGGTGCTCGAACACCGCTTCGCCATCGACCTGCTGACGCAGCACCACCTGGGCGAGTTCGTCACGCGCCACACGCGCGGTCTGGCCTGCTTCGGCGCCTACGTGCTCAACCTGGAGACGAACGAAATGGAGACCATGCTCGCCCGCTTCACGGTGGTGGCCACGGGCGGCTGCGGCAACATCTACTCCTCGACGACCAACCCGGTCGTGGCCACGGGCGACGGCATCGCCATGTGCCACCGCGCCAAGGCCATCACCGAGAACATGGAGTTCATCCAGTTCCACCCCACGTCGCTGTACAATCCCGGCGAGAAGCCCAACTTCCTCATTACGGAGGCCATGCGCGGCTTCGGCGCCATCCTGCGGCTCCAGAACGGCGAGGAGTTCATGGACCGCTACCACCCCATGAAGTCGCTCGCGCCGCGCGACGTGGTGGCGCGCGCCATCTACCGCGAGATGACCAAGCGGGGCGAGGATTACGTCTACCTCGACGTCACGCACAAGGATCCCGATCAGGTGCGGCGCCACTTCCCGAACATCTGCGAGAAGTGCCGCTCGATCGGCATCGACATCACGCGGCAGTGGATCCCCGTGACCCCTGCGGCCCACTACTGCTGCGGCGGCGTGAAGGTCGATGCCGACGGACAGACCTCCGTGCGGCGGCTCTATGCGCTGGGCGAGACCTCCTGCACGGGGTTGCACGGGGCCAACCGCCTGGCATCGAATTCGCTGATCGAGGCCGTGGTCTATGCCGACCGGGCGGCCCGCCACGCTTCGGAGCGGCTCGACCGCACGGAGTTCCAGGAGGGCATTCCCGACTGGGATTTCGAGGGTACGCGCCATACCGAGGAGATGCTGATGATCATCCAGTCGAAGCGCGAGATGCAGCAGATCATGTCCAACTACGTGGGCATCGTGCGCTCGAACCTCTCGCTCAAGCGCGCCATGCGGCGGCTGGAGATTCTGTGGCAGGAGACCGAGGAGCTCTATGCCCGCACCAAGCCCAACCGCGACCTGTGCGAGCTGCGCAACATGATCGCCGTGGCCTACCTGGTCATCAAGCAGGGGCGCGAGATCAAGGAGTCGGTGGGGTGCCACTACAACATGGATTTTCCGAACCGCGAGGCGGAGTGACCCCTCGCGACGCGTGCGGGGGCGCTGCGGCGCCCGGCGCGGAGAAACGATACACGAACCGATAACACGACATGACCTTACAGGAAGAAATCATGCGCCGGCGCACGTTCGCCGTGATCGCACACCCCGATGCGGGTAAGACGACCCTTACCGAGAAGCTGCTGCTGTTCGGCGGTGCGATCCACGTGGCGGGTGCCGTCAAGAGCAATAAGATCAAGAAGGGGGCGACCTCCGACTTCATGGAGATCGAGCGCCAGCGAGGCATCTCGGTCGCCACGTCCGTCATGGGCTTCGAATACGGGGGCCACAAGATCAACATCCTCGATACGCCGGGCCACGAGGACTTCGCCGAAGATACCTACCGCACGCTCACGGCCGTGGACTCGGTCATCATCGTCATCGACGGCGCCAAGGGCGTGGAGTCGCAGACGCGCAAGCTGATGGAGGTGTGCCGCATGCGTTCGACGCCGGTGATCGTCTTCATCAACAAGCTCGACCGTCCGTCGAAGGATCCCTTCGACCTGCTGGACGAGGTGGAGCGCGAGCTGCGCATCCGCGTGCGGCCGCTGGCTTTCCCCATATCCAACGGTCCGACCTTCAAGGGCGTGTACAACCTCTACGAGAAGCACCTCTCGCTCTTCACCTCCGACGAGAAGCTGACGGCCGATGCCGCCACGGTGGAGATCGCCGACCTCGCGGCGCCCGAGCTGGCGCAGCATGTGGGCGAGCGCTATGCGGCGCAGCTGCGTGCGGACGTCGAACTGGTGGAGGGGGTCTACGACGCCTTCGACCGCGACGCCTACCTGCGCGGCGAGCTGGCTCCCGTCTTCTTCGGGTCGGCGGTCAATAACTTCGGCGTGCGCGAGCTCCTGGAGTGCTTCGTGCGCATCGCTCCCTCGCCGCGTCCGGCGCCCGCCGAGACGCGCACCGTGGAGCCCGGGGAGGCGAAGATGACGGGCTTCGTCTTCAAGATCCACGCCAACATGGACCCCAACCACCGAGACCGCATCGCCTTCATGAAGATCTGCTCGGGCACGTTCGAGCGCAACCGCAACTACCTGCACGTGCGCAGCGGCAAGCAGATGAAGTTCTCGTCGCCCACGGCTTTCATGGCCGAGAAGAAGTCGGTGATCGACACGGCATGGCCGGGCGACATCGTGGGTCTGCACGACACCGGCAACTTCAAGATCGGCGACACCTTCACCGAGGGCGAGAAACTGAAGTTCACGGGCATTCCCTCGTTTGCGCCGGAGCAGTTCCGCTACATCGAGAATGCCGACCCGCTGAAGTTCAAGCAGCTCGCCAAGGGCATCGACCAGCTCATGGACGAAGGCGTGGCGCAGCTCTTCACCAGCTCGCTCAACGGCCGCCGGATCATCGGCACGGTGGGCGCGTTGCAGTTCGAGGTGATCCAGTACCGCCTCGAACACGAGTACAACGCTGCGTGCCGCTGGGAGCCGATTTCGATCTACAAGGCGTGCTGGATCGAGAGCGACGACAAGGCCGAGCTGGAGGATTTCAAACGCCGCAAGCACACCAACATGGCAGTGGACAAACACGGCCGCGACGTCTTCCTCGCCGACACGAGCTACGCCCTGGCCCTGGCGCAGGAGAAATTCAAGAACATCCGTTTCCGCTTCACCTCGGAGTTTTAGCGCGGCGGGCGGCCCGGGGGCTCCGGTTTTCGGGGCGGTGTCCCGGCAGTCGCGGCCTCCGGTGCCCGAGCGGTCCTTGCGGTCTTTTCGGTCCCTTGGCCGGGAGGCCGTGCGGCGGTCGGCTGAACGCACCGTAATGGCTGCCGCTTCCGGTGGTTTCGGCGTCCGATTTGCGGAACGCTCCCTGTGCGGGGCGTTCCGCTTTTCGTCTCCGGCCGTTCGTGCGGCCGTGAGGTGCGGATTTTGCATTCGGTGTGCGGTGTGCGCGTGCCCTTTGCGGCCGGACCGCTCCCGGACTGCTCCCGGTGCGCGGCCGCACGGCAGCGGCGGCGTGCGGATTGCGCGATCCGGTGTGCGGTGTGCGCGATGAGACGGGGTGCGGCCGAAGTATTTTCAAAAATTTTCGTAACTTTGCGACGCAACAGGAAAGTCAGTTTCAAACAATATTAAAATCATTACAGCTATGCAGATTGTAGAGATTCATGCAAGAGAGATCCTCGATTCGCGCGGTAACCCGACCGTCGAGGTGGAGGTGCGCACCGTGTCGGGCGCATTCGGCCGCGCCGCCGTTCCGAGCGGCGCATCGACCGGCGAGCACGAGGCGCTCGAACTGCGCGACGGCGACAAGGGCCGTTACCTGGGCAAGGGCGTGGAGAAGGCCGTGAAGAACGTGAACGAGGTGATCGCTCCCGCAATCATCGGCATGAACGTGGCCGATCAGGTGGGCATCGACACGGCGATGATCGAACTCGACGGCACCAAAACCAAGTCGAACCTCGGTGCCAACGCCATTCTGGGCGTTTCGCTGGCCGTGGCACGCGCTGCGGCCGACTACTTCGGCATGCCCCTCTACCGTTACATCGGCGGCGCGAATGCCAAGACGCTGCCCGTGCCGATGATGAACATCATCAACGGCGGTTCGCACTCCGATGCCCCCATCGCATTCCAGGAGTTCATGATCCGTCCCGTGGGCGCTCCGTCGCTCAAGGAGGCCCTGCGCATGGGTGCCGAGGTGTTCCACAATCTGAAGAAAGTGCTGCACAAGCGCGGCCTCTCGACGGCCGTGGGCGACGAGGGCGGCTTCGCGCCGGCGCTCGAAGGCACGGAGGATGCCCTCGACTCGATCATCGAGGCCATCAAGGCTGCGGGTTACAAGCCGGGCCGCAAGTGCGAGGGCGGCGACGTGTCGATCGGCATGGACTGCGCTTCGTCGGAGTTCTATGCCGACGGCGTGTACGACTACTCGAAATTCGAGGGCGAGAAGGGAGCCAAGCGCTCGTCGCAGGAGCAGGTGGAGTATCTGAAGGGCCTGGTGGCCAAGTACCCCATCGACTCGATCGAGGATGGCATGTCGGAGAACGACTGGGAGGGATGGCAGCTGCTCACGCGCGAGATCGGCGACAAGTGCCAGCTCGTGGGCGACGACCTGTTCGTGACGAACGTCGATTTCCTCCGCAAGGGCATCGAGATGGGCTGCGCCAACTCGATCCTCATCAAGGTGAACCAGATCGGTTCGCTCACCGAGACCCTCGACGCGATCGAGATGGCGCACCGTGCGGGCTATACGTCGGTTACGTCGCACCGCTCGGGCGAGACCGAGGATTCGACGATCGCCGACATCGCCGTGGCGACCAACTCGGGCCAGATCAAGACCGGCTCCATGTCGCGTTCGGACCGTATGGCCAAGTACAACCAGCTGCTCCGCATCGAGGAGGAACTGGGCGAGAACGCCATCTACGGCTACGAGAAGGTGTACCGCAAGTAATCGCGGTCGCCGCATGACGAACGCCCCCGGATCCGTACGGATCCGGGGGCGTTTGCGTCGTGGGGTAGGGTGGCGGCGCGCTTCGCTGCGATGCGTTTGCGCCGTGCGTTTCGGGGGCGGTACGGAGCGCGTCGGAGCTGCGTCGTGCTGCGCGGTGGGGTGCGGTGGGAGTCCTGTGGTGTGGGGCGTCCGTTGTCGTGCGGAACCGATGC
>VSOO01000088.1 GCA_009774895.1 Alistipes sp.
CCCCCCCGGGGGGGCCACACACCCAAAAAGTAGCCGTCCGGCCAGGGGCCAGCTGTCCGGACGCTTCGTTTTCCGTCGCCGGCATACGCTTCAGAGGCGCCGCCACGAGCCCGGCCTTGCGCCGCGCGGACCGGCCCCCGACGCCTCACTGCCTCATCCGCCTCCGCGGCACGCTTCCGGCACCGCACCGCACGGAGCACAGCGGACCGCAACGCCGATCACGACGACACGCAAAGAACGGGGCGACACATGAGTCCCCAGCACCGGACACAGCGGACCGCGGCGGCACGGATCAGAGCACGGGCAGGATGCGCGGCGGCTGCACCGTGACGTAGGCGCAGCCGTTGTCCTCGGCCGTGGATACGATCCGCACGGCCCGCACGGGCCCTTCGGGACGGAGCACGACGCTTCCCTTCTCCAGTTCGGCCACACGTTCGAAATTGAGCCCGTCGGCCGACACCTCCACGTATCCCGTCGTTACGATGGTCTTGGGCAGCTGACGGTTGCCCGTCTGAAGCACCATTTCGCGGCACCGCACGGGTGCGGCGAACTCGTAGAGAATCCAGTCGCCCGGGCGGCACGTGCGGGCCGTGCGGGCGAAGGTGGCGTAGCGCTCGACGTTGGCGTAGGGAATGCGGGCGCTCTCGCCCATCGAGGTGGTGAGGCGCAGTCCGGGCGTGATCGTGCGGTAGCGGGCCGGCACCCCGACCTCGGGGCTGCGTCCCGTGCCGCGACGCGTGTGGAACAGGTAGCGGTGCGGCCCGCACGTCGCCACGGGACGCACGTAGCGGTGCGCCGTCGTGTCGCCGTCCACCCGATACCACACCTCCGCACCCGCATCGGGGGCCTTGGCGGCGACCGCACCGCCGCCGGTGCTCACCTCGGGCGGAAAGAGGCGGTAGCGGACGCCCATCGCCGACATGCGGTCGTAATGCGCGTGCTGCAAGCGGTCGTAAAAGGCCTCCCAACCCTCGTCGTTGCCATGCCATGCCAGCTCGGCGAGGGCGCAGAGGCGCGGGAAGAGCATGTAATCGAGGTAGTCGGGCCGCTCGGGCTCGTGCGAGACATAGGCCTCGCTCCAGAAAGCCCCCTCGAACCCCGCGACGCGGCGCAGCTCCTCGCCGGTCACCCCCTCGGCCCGGAGGTCGAAGCCGTAGGTCTTGCGCACGTCGAACACCGCAGCCCAGTCGTGGCCCTCCTCGCGGGGGGTCTGGCGCATGTCGAAATAGAACCACGCCGCGGGCATGACCACCGTTGGATAGCCGGCGGCCAGCGCGTCGCGGCACGCCTTCATGCTCTCCCAGCCGTGCACGCGGGTGTCGCGCCCCAGCCGCCGGCCGCGCACCGACTCGTTCCACACGGCGGGCAGCTTCCCGTGGCGCGCGAGGATCGCGGCGAGCCGCTCCATGAAGCGGTCCTGCAACCCGCGCGCCTCGGTCAGGCCGCAGCGCCGCATCATCGCGCGGCAGTCGGGGCAGCGCGCCCACTGCGAAGCCTCCACCTCGTCGCCGCCGATGTGGATGTAGGGCGAGGGAAAGAGCGCGCACAACTCGCCCAGAATATCCTCCAGCAGGGCGTAGTTCTCCTCGCGGGCCGGGCACCACGCCGACCGGAGGTCGTAGCCGTTGGAGGGGGCGGTGTCGGGCGTATAGCGGCAGAGGATTTCGGGATGCACGCGCGCGATGTTGCGGCTGTGGCCCGGGAGGTCGATCTCGGGTATGATCTCGATGTTGCGCACGGCGGCGTAGTCGATCAGCTCGCGCATCTCGCGCTGCGTGAAGTAGCCGCCGTACTTCTCGTCCCACTTGCCGTAGACGGGGCGCACGGGCGAGTCGCCGCCGCGGAACCCCCCGATTTCGGTCAGTTCGGGGTGCGACAGGATCTCGATGCGCCACCCCTCGTCGTCGGCCAGGTGGAGGTGGAGCTTGTTGATCTTGTGGTAGGCCATGAGGTCGATATAGCGGCGCAGGGGCTCGGGTCCGATCCACGTGCGGGCCACGTCGAGCATCATGCCCCGGTAGGCGTAGCGCGGCGCGTCCTTCACCTCGCGGCAGGCGAGCCGCACGGGCAGCGGGCACCGCCGGGCGTAGACCTCGGGCGGCAGCAGCTGAAAGAGGGTCTGTATGCCGCAGAAGACGCCCCCGCGGTCGCCGCCCGCGATCTCGATTCGCCCGGGCAGAATGCGCAACTCGTAGGCTTCGGCCCCCAGCCGCGGTTCGGTGCGCAGCACCAGCGCCCCCTCGCCTGCGCGCGCGGCGTCGGTGGCGAGTCCCAGATAGTCGGAGAGGTAATCGGCGAGCGGCTCCAGCCCCTGCTCGGGGCAGACAACGGTTGCGGCGTCGAGCGTGAAGCCGCCGTCGAGCTGCGTCACGGAGCGGGGCGCGGGCAGCACGGCGGGAAGCGGCGGCTCGGCGGCCGCGGCGCAATGCACGGCACAGCAGAGCCAGCATGCGGAAAGAAGGGTGCGGATCATGTGCGAACGAATTTATGCGAACAAAGTTACCGTTTTCCGCCGAATATGCTAACTTTGTTGCGGTAAAAAGAGCGATCGCACACACCGCCCGCGGTTGCGGGAGCGCACTGCCCGGGGCGCCGCAGGCAACCGGCGCGCAACCCGTGCGAACGCATAAAACGACAGACAGATGGAACAGGATCGAAGACTGGAGGCTACGGCCCGCCTGCTGGAGGTGATGAACACGCTGCGCGCGCAGTGTCCGTGGGACCGCGAACAGACGTTCGACTCGCTGCGCAGCAACACGATCGAAGAGACTTACGAATTGGCCGACGCCCTGCTCGACCACAACATGGAGGGCATACGCGAGGAGCTGGGCGACCTGCTGCTGCATGTGGTATTCTACGCCAAACTGGGCGAGGAGCAGGGAGCATTCGACTATACGGATGTGGTGAATGCCCTGTGCGACAAACTAATATACCGCCATCCGCACATCTACGGCGACATCCATGCCGACACGCCCGAGGCGGTGAAGGAGAACTGGGAGGCGCTCAAGCTGCGCAAGAAGAACCGCAAGAGCGGCACGCTCGGCGGCGTGCCCCGCTCGCTGCCCGCACTGGTCAAGGCCCTGCGCATCGGCGAGAAGGCCGCGGCCACGGGCTTCGACTGGCCCCGGCGCGAAGCGGTGTGGGAGAAGGTGAAGGAGGAACTCGGCGAGGCCGAGGCCGAAATGCGGTCGGGCGACCGCGAACGGCTCGAAGGCGAGTTCGGCGACCTCTTCTTCGCGCTGGTCAATGCGGCGCGTCTCTACGGCATCGATCCCGAATCGGCGCTCGAACGCACCAACCGCAAGTTCATCCGCCGCTTCGGCCGCATGGAGCAGCAGGCCGAAGCCGAAGGCCGCACGCTGCACGAGCTGCCCCTCGAACGCATGGAGGAGCTCTGGCAGGAAGCCAAGCGGGAGGAGAAATAGCCCGTGCCCGAGGGCTGCGGCCGGAAATGAACGCAGCCGGAAATGAACCCGCCCGGCAAAAGGCGCAGCCGCCAACGGCCGCGCCCGGCAGCAGGATGCGGCCGAAAAGCCGGGCACTACGACAACGAACGCAAACAAAGAGAACGAATTATGGCATTCATCAAGGAAGTACGGGGCCACACGCCCCGCGTAGGCGAGAACACCTTTCTGGCGGAAACCGCCGTACTGCTGGGCGACGTGACCGTGGGTCGCGACTGCTCGATATGGTACAACGCCGTGCTGCGCGGCGACGTGAACCGCATCGTGATCGGCGACCGCACCAACATCCAGGACGGCGTGGTGCTCCACACCATCTACGACCAGGCGAAGCACCCCTCGCAGACGATCATCGGCAACGACGTCTCGGTGGGACACAACGCCATCGTCCACGGCGCCATCATCGGCGACAACTGCCTGATCGGCATGGGCGCCACGATTCTCGACAACGCCGTGGTGCCCTCGGGCTGCATCATCGCCGCCAACGCCCTGGTGCTCTCGAACGCCCGACTCGAACCCGACTCGGTCTATGCCGGCGTGCCGGCCAAAAAGGTCAAGGAGGTGACGCCCGAGCAGCGCGACGAGATCATTCGGCGCACGGCGCACGACTACATGCTCTACGCCTCGTGGCATAACGAGAAGGCATAGTCCGCCATGGCCCGCTTCCCGATCCGCACCTCGCTGGTAGCGCACCTGCTGGTGGCGCTCGCCATCTCGCTGGTGGTGAACTTCTCGTACCTGCTGCTGCTCTTCGTGGACCGCAAGAGCGAACCGCAGCCCGTGAACGAGCGCGCGATCGACATGCCCCACGAGGGGCGGCTGCGCATCGCGCCCGACGGCTACGGCTACCTGCTCTACGCGGCGGACGGAGCGCCCGACAGCGTGTACGTGTCGCCCCAGCGCGTGCGGCGGCTGCGGCTCGCCGACGGCGACCGGCTGGTGGTCACCCTCAACCTGCCCCGCACGCCCCGGGGCCACTACTCGATGGCCGAGGTGCGCAGGCGCAACGGCGAGGTGTTCGACTACCGCACGGTCTTCAACCGCCCGTCGGAGGCCGTGGAAACGGTGTGGCAGCTCTGCTTCTACTTCGTCATGGCCTTCGTGCTGCTCACGATCCTCGGGCCCGGGCGGCGCACGCTCCCGACACGCCGCTTCGCGCTGCGCTGCGCCTGGTGCGTGGCGGCGGCCTCGGCGCTCTACCTGCTGGCCCCCACGATCGACTGGCACACGGGGCGTATCGTCATGAACTTCCGCAGCCACGCTCCCCATTTCGACTTCGTGCTGGTGCTCAAGTGCTCGTTCACGCTGGTCGTGGCCATCCTCTACGGATGGATCGCGCGCCTGAGCTCCCAGCGCCAGGACATGGAGATCGAAAACGAACGGCTGAAGAACGAGAACCTCATGACACGCTACAACATGCTCGTGAACCAGGTGAACCCCCACTTCTTCTTCAATTCGCTCAACTCGCTGGCCATGCTCGTGCGCGGACAGGAGCCCGACAAGGCGCTCAACTACATCGACCAGCTCTCCTACACGTTCCGCTACGTGTTGCAGAGCGGCCGCCAGACCCTCGTGCCGCTCGACGAGGAGCTGCGCTTCGCGGAGGCCTACGCCTACCTGTTCCGCATCCGCTACGCCGACAAGCTCTTCTTCGACATCGCCATCGACGAGGCGCAGCGCGACCGCCTGCTGCCGGCGCTCACGTTGCAGCCGCTGATCGACAATGCGGTGAAGCACAACACCATCACGCGCAGCAAGCCCTTCCGCATCTCGATACGCACCGAGGGCGACTGGCTCGTCGTGTCGAACCGCAAGGCCCCCAAGCTCCAGCCCGAACCGGGCACGGGAATCGGCCTGGAGAACCTGCGCAGGCGCTGGATGCTCCTCACGGGCCATCCGATCGCGGTAACCGAAACGGAGAGCGAATTCACGGTCCGCATGCCGTTGCAGAAAACCCGGAAACCATGACCGCCCTGATTATCGAAGACGAAACCGCCGCCGCGCTCAACCTGAAGGCCATACTGCGCGAAACGGCACCCGAAATCGAGGTGCTCGACACGCTCGAAAGCGTGGAGGAGAGCGTGGAGTGGCTGCGCCGCAACCCCCACCCCGACCTGCTGCTGACGGACATACACCTGGCCGACGGCGACGCCTTCCGCATATTCGACGCCGTGGAGGTCGCCTCGCCCGTGGTCTTCACCACGGCCTACGACCGCTACGCCCTGGAGGCGTTCCGCGTGAACAGCATCGACTACCTGCTCAAGCCGATCAACACGGCCGACGTGCGGCGGGCGCTCGACAAGCTGCGCCGCCTCACGGGGGGCGAACGTGCAGCCTACGGAGCCCGCGTGCGGACGATGGCCGCACGGAGCGCCGACAGCGTATTCCTGGTCCACGTCCGCGACCGCATCATCCCCCTGCACCGCGACCGCATCGCCTGGTGCTACACCCGGGACGAGAAGGTCACGGCCTGCACACACGAGGGCGAGCAGTACCCGCTCGACCGCACGCTCGAAACGCTCCAGACGGAGCTGCCGGCCGCGGACTTCTTCCGTGCCAACCGCCAGTTCATCGTCGCGCGGCGCGCCGTGAAGGAGATCGCCGTGTGGTTCGGCAGCCGGCTGACGATCGCGCTCGCGCCCGCGGCACCCGAACGGATCGTGGTGCCGAAAGCCCGCGTGGGCGAATTCAAGCAGTGGCTCAGGGCGTCCCGCCCCGCCGGGGAGCCGATCGACCGGTAGAATCGGGCGTTTCACCCGCCGGGCCGCACCGTTTTCGCATTTTTGGTGCTACCTTTGCAACAGAAGGATACGGAATCACGGTCCCGCGACCGGATCCGAAACGAATAACAACTTAAACGAATACGACTATGAAAAAGTGTATTTTCGCGGCCCTCGCCGCCGTATGCATGACGATCGGAACCAGTGCCTCGGCACAGCAGCAGACCGCACAGCCGCAACACACCCACCCCCCCCACCAACCCCAAGCGTGAGTGGTCAAACTCCGCGG
>VSOO01000089.1 GCA_009774895.1 Alistipes sp.
TTGCCCATCCCGCCCCGCCTCCCCCCGCCGGGGCTGCGCGCCGTGCGGCCCGCGGCATCGAGGCTGCGGTCGTTGTACTCCGAGCCCCGCATGCGGGCCCCCGCGAAGCCGGCACCGAACTCCACGCCCTTCACCGCGGGAACGGAGAAGAGCAGGTGGGCGACGAGGCTCTCCACCGAGTCGAAGAAAGGCTCGCCCGCGCCGGGCCGGATGCCCGTTACGCGGCATTCGACCACGCCGCCCGTCGAGTCGCCCGCGGCGGCGGCTTCGGCCACCGCGGCATCGAAGCGTGCGGGGTCCTCCTCGCCCCCCACCGACACGAGGCGCGTGGCGAAAAGCACCTCCGGACCGAGGCAGCGCTTGGCCACGACGCCCGCGGCCACGAGGGCCGCGGTGAGCCGCGCCGACGTGTGGCCGCCGCCGCGGGGATCGTTCCGGCCGGCCGACTTGCAGCGGACCGCGAAGTCGGCATGCGACGGACGGCAATGCTCCGCCAGCTCCGCATAGTCGCCGGACCGGACGTCCGCATTGGCGAAGCGGATGGTGAGCGGCGCCCCCGTGGTGCGGCCCCGGTAGAGGCCCGAGACGATCTGCGGCAGGTCCTCCTCGCGCCGCTGCGTGGTGCCCGCGGCACCGGCGCGCCGCCGCGCCAGGTCCCCGGCGAAATCCTCGGGCGCAAGGGGCAGCCCCGCGGGCACGCCGTCGATCGCCACGCCCACCTCGGGACCGTGCGACTCGCCCCAGATCGCGAGGCGGAAATTGTGTCCGAACGTATTCATGGCATCAGACGCGCAGGCGTTGCAGATCTTCGAAAAACGAGGGATAGCTTTTCGACACGCATTCGGCGCCCTCGATCACGACCTCGCCTCCGGCACGCAGCGCGGCCACGGCGAGCGACATGGCGATGCGGTGGTCGCCGTGCGCCGAGACGCGGCCGCCGCGCACGGCACCGCCGCGCACGGCCATGGTATCGTCGTCGATCACCACCTCGATGCCGAGGCGGCCGTACTCCGAGCGGATGGCCTCGGCCCGGTCGCTCTCCTTGTGGCGCAGGCGGCGGACACCCCGCAGCAGCGACGTGCCGTCGGCCGCGGCGGCCAGGGCCGCGAGCGCAGGAAAGAGGTCGGGGCAGTGCGTCGCGTCGAACTCGAACGCCCGCAGCGGGCGCCGGGCCGCCGTCACGCTGCCCGCCTCGCACACGAGGCCCGCACCGGCCCGCTCAAGGGCCCGGATCACGGCCGTGTCGGCCTGCTTCGAGAGGGTGCGGATGTTGCGCACGCACACCTCGCCCGCCGTGGCGCCCGCCACGAGCAGCATGGCCGCAGCGCTCCAGTCGCCCTCGATCTCCATCGTCGCGGGCGCATAGCGCTGCATGCCCTCCACGAAAAACTCCTCGTAGCCGTTGCGGCAGATCTCGACCCCGAAGCGGGCGGCCGTGTCGAGCGTCATGTCGATGTAGGGGGTCGATACGGGATCGGTCACCCGCACGGTGGTCTCGCCCGCGGCGAGGGGCAGGGCCAGGAGCAGCCCCGTGACGAACTGCGACGAGAGCGAACCGTCCACCGTGACCGCCCCGCCCCGCATCGGCCCGCAGACCTCAAGGGGCAGGCGCCCGCCGCGGTCGCGCACCGCGACGCCCAGCGTGCGCAGCGGTTCGAGCAGCGCCCCCATGGGGCGTGCGAGCAGCGTGCCCTCGCCCTCGATGCGCACGGGCTCGTGCCACAGCGAGGCGATTGGGGTGAAGAGCCGCGTGGCCAGACCCGACTCGCCCGTAAAGAGGCGTCCGCCGCGCGGGCGCAGTCCGCCCACGATGCGGAGCGCCGGGCCCGAGCGCACGACGCGGGCGCCCAGCGTCTCGATGCAGCGCAGGGCCGAGAGCGTATCGTCGCAGAAGTCGATGCCGTGCAGCTCGGAGCCGCCTTCGGCCAGCAGGGCCGCGGCCAGCGCCCGCTGCGCATAGCTTTTGGAACAGGGGGGCGTCAGCGCGCCGCGCAGACTCCCCGGAGGGACGGTGGTATCCAAAATACGTGGGATATTGTTCGTAGAATCAATCTTTCTTCCCGGCGGCGTTCTTCGCGCCGCCGGCGTGGAGCATCTCCTGCGTGAGCTGGTGGCTCCGCTTGAGCTCGAAGTTCTGGCCGAGGTAGACCTTGCGCACCATCGGGTCGGCCGCGAGCTCCTCGGCCGTACCCGTCTTGAGGATCTTGCCCTCGTAGAGCAGGTAGGTGCGGTCGGTGATGGCCAGCGTCTCATCGACGTTGTGGTCGGTGATGATGACGCCGATGTTCTTGTGCTTGAGCGTGGCGACGATCGACTGAATGTCCTCCACGGCGATGGGATCGACGCCCGCGAAGGGTTCGTCGAGCAGGATGAACGAGGGGTTGATGGCCACGGCGCGCGCGATCTCCGTGCGGCGGCGCTCGCCGCCCGAGAGCTGGATGCCCATGCTCTTGCGCACCTTCTGGAGGCGGAACTCCTCGATGAGCGCCTCCACGCGCTCGCGCTGGTAGTCTTTCGGGTAGTCGGTCATTTCGAGCACCGAGCGGATGTTGTCCTCGACGCTCAGGTGGCGGAACACGGAGGCCTCCTGGGCCAGGTAGCCCACGCCGAGCTGCGCACGGCGGTAGACGGGCAGCCGCGTAAGCTCGGTGACGGCCCCTTCGTCGTTTTCGAGGAAGATGCGGCCCTCGTTGGGGGTGATCAGGCCCACGATCATGTAGAACGTCGTGGTCTTGCCCGCACCGTTCGGCCCGAGCAATCCGACGATCTCGCCCTGGCGGACGTCGATCGTCACATGGTTCACCACCGTGCGTGTCTTGTACTTCTTGACCAGTTCGCTCGTGTAAAGCCTCATCTTCCAGTGAAAATTTTTTACAAAGTTATGCTTTTTTCCCAAATGTTTTTTAACTTTATGTCGAATTTTACGTTTTGGAAGACAATTAAGACTATTAGGAACAGAATGGAATCATACGAAGGGGATTTGTTGCACGAGAAACTGAAGGAGCATTTCGGTTTTTCCTCGTTCAAAGGCAATCAGGAGGCGGTGATCCGGAACGTGCTGGCCGGGCACGACACGTTCGTGCTGATGCCCACGGGCGGCGGCAAATCGCTCTGCTATCAGCTGCCGGCCATGATCATGGACGGCGTGGCCATCGTCATCTCGCCCCTGATCGCACTCATGAAAAACCAGGTGGACGCCATGCGCGCCTTCTCCGCCGAGTCGGGAATCGCCCATTTCCTCAACTCGTCGCTCAACAAGACCGCCGTGGCCCAGGTGCGCGACGACGTGCTGGCCGGCCGCACCAAACTGCTCTACTTCGCACCCGAATCGCTGACCAAGGAGGACAACGTGGCGTTCCTGCGCAAGATCAAGATTTCGTTCTACGCCATCGACGAGGCGCACTGCATCTCGGAGTGGGGCCACGACTTCCGGCCCGAGTACCGCCGCATACGCCCCATCATCAACGAAATAGGCAACGCACCGCTGATCGCCCTCACGGCCACCGCCACGCCCAAGGTGCAGCTCGACATACAGAAGAACCTCGGCATGAGCGACGCGGCGGTGTTCCGCTCGTCGTTCAACCGGGCCAACCTCTACTACGAAATCCGGCCCAAGCACAACGTGGACCGCGACATCATCCGCTTCATCAAGCAGAACGAGGGCAAGAGCGGCATCATCTACTGCCTGAGCCGCAAGAAGGTCGAGGAGCTGACCGAGCTGCTTCAGGCCAACAGCATCAAGGCCCGGGCCTACCATGCGGGCATGGACGCCGCCACGCGCGCCGCCAACCAGGACGACTTCCTCATGGAGCGCGTGGACGTGATCGTGGCCACCATCGCCTTCGGCATGGGCATCGACAAGCCCGACGTGCGCTACGTGATCCACTACGACATCCCCAAGTCGCTCGAAGGCTACTACCAGGAGACGGGCCGCGCAGGCCGCGACGGCGGCGAGGGCTACTGCCTGACTTTTTACAGCTACAAGGACATACAGAAGCTGGAGAAGTTCATGCAGGGCAAGCCCGTGGCCGAACAGGAGATCGGCCGGCTGCTGCTGCTCGAAACGGTGTCCTACGCCGAAAGTTCGATGTGCCGCCGCAAGACGCTGCTCCACTACTTCGGCGAGGAGTACACCGAGGAGAACTGCGGCAACTGCGACAACTGCCGCAATCCGCGTCCGCAGCTCGACGCCAAGGCCGACCTGAAGACGGCGCTGGAGGCGCTGCGCGAAATCGGCGACAAATTCAAGTCGGACCACCTGATCGCCGTGCTCACGGGCAAGAACACCGCCCTGGTCAAGAGCTACGGACACAACAAGAGCAAATGGTTCGGTGCGGGTGCGGGGCACGACGCCAAGTACTGGGGTGCGGTGATGCGCCAGGCGCTGATCCTCGGGCTGGTGGACAAGAACATAGAGAACTACGGACTGCTCTCGGTGAACCGCCGGGGCGAGCAGTTCATCGCCATGCCCCGACCGGTGAGCGTCACGCTCGACCACGACTACGACGAGGAGGAGCGCGAAGCCGAAGCCGTGGCCCCCATGGGCAAGGGCGGCGCGGCGGACGAGGAGCTCTTCGCCATGCTCAAGGACCTGCGCAAGAAGGTGGCCAAGAAACACGACCTGCCGCCGTTCGTGGTCTTCCAGGATCCGTCGCTCGAAGACATGGCCGTGCAATACCCCATCACCATCGAGGAGATGCAGAACATCACGGGCGTGGGCGTGGGCAAGGCCCGCAAGTTCGGCGAGGAGTTCGTGCGGCTCATCAAGGCCTATGTCGAGGAGAAGGAGATCATCCGTCCGCAGGACATGGTCGTCAAATCGGTAGGCAACAAGTCGGGCAACAAGATCTTCATCATCCAGTCCATCGACCGCAAGATGGATTTCGAGGACATCGCCCGGGCCAAGGACCTCGACTTCGACGAGCTGCTGACCGAGATCGAAGGCATCGTCAATTCGGGCACCAAGCTCGACATATCCTACTACATCGGTCAGTTCATGGACGAGGACAAGGCGGAGGACATCTACCTGTATTTCAAGGAGGATGCCGAGAGCGACTCGCTCGACGCCGCGGTCGAGGAGCTGGGTGCCGACTACACCGAAGAGGAGATACGCCTCGTGCGCATCCGCTTCATGTGCGAGCAGGGCAACTGACGCTCCGCAGCCGGGGACACACATTATATTAATATAGTATGAACCGAAAAACGTTCGCCGTAGCGGCCATTTTCTTCCTTGCGTCGCTGGCCTGGTTCGTCATCAACGTGGTGTGGGCCGTAGCTCGCCGCGGTTCGATGGCCGATCTGCTGATCGCCCTGTTCTTCCTGATTGCGGGCATCGGCATGATGTACAACGAGTACCACAAGAAAAAACGCCGCCACCTGGCCGACGTGCACAAACACCGCATACCCTGAGCCGATGGCACGCAAAACCCGATTGCACCTGCGGGCCGCCGCCGCGGCCGCTACGGCGGCGGCCGTGCTGGGAACGGCCGTATGGATGCTCGTCACCCGGAGCGG
This sequence comes from Alistipes sp., assembly GCA_009774895.1. Classification (GTDB taxonomy): domain Bacteria; phylum Bacteroidota; class Bacteroidia; order Bacteroidales; family Rikenellaceae; genus Alistipes. The sequence goes on from VSOO01000089.1 coordinate 5,515, forward strand.
ACGGATGTGGGCATGGCTGCTGGCCCTGCTCTGCGTCTTCGCCGTAGCGTTGCGCGGCTATGCGCTCGAATGGCGCCGCCTGCGCGACGGCGAGCGGCCGCAGTAGTCCCGGGGAGGCCGCATCTCCGAAGCACGACCCGATACGGCATGCCGCGGCGCTCGGACCGATAAAACACCGCAGCCGGGGTCTCGGCCGCCGGAGCCGCGACTGCGAGACACCCCGGAGCGCCCCTACAACCGCACTGCGGACGGCAGCGCCCCGGCGTGGTCCGCGCCGAAGATTCCGGGCACGAAGCCCGGATACGAAACACTGTTTATGAGCGAAGTAAGAGCAAAAAAAGCGTTGGGACAACACTTCCTGACGGACCTGAACATAGCGCGCAAGATCTGCGGCGCACTCTCGGGCGGAACGCCCGAAAACCCCTGCGACGTGCTCGAAGTGGGCTGCGGCATGGGGGTGCTGACCCGGTTTCTGCTGGAACGCAGCGACCTCACGACCTACGGCGCCGAGATCGACTCCGAGTCGGTCGAGTATCTGCATGCCCACTACCCCGCTTTTGCGCCGCGACTCGTCGAGGGCGATTTTCTCGCTATGGACCTGCGCGCCCGCTTCGGCGAGCGGTTGAAGATAATCGGCAATTTCCCGTACAACATATCGTCCCAGATATTCTTCAAGGTGCTCGAAAACCGCGATATCGTTCCCGAGTGCGTCGGTATGATACAGCGCGAGGTGGCTGTGCGTCTGGCCGAGCCTCCCGGCTCGAAGGAGTACGGCATACTGAGCGTGCTGTTGCAGGCGTGGTACGACATAGAGTATCTGTTTACCGTCGGCGAGAAGGTCTTTTCTCCGCCGCCCAAGGTCAAGAGCGCCGTGGTGCGACTGCGCCGCAACGGCGTCGGGCATCTCGACTGCGACGAGGCGTTGTTCATACCCGTTGTCAAGGCTTCGTTCGGA
>VSOO01000009.1:0-2596 GCA_009774895.1 Alistipes sp.
GGATGTGGGGGTGGTTGTTGGGGTAGATGTCGGTGGACTGGCGCGTGACGATGTGCGTGGGCATGACCACCACGTCCTCGGGGGCGGCGTCGGGGTCGCGCAGCATGCGGTCGATCAGTCGCGCCACGTCGTAGCCGCCCTGCTCTACGCCCTGGTTGAGCGACGAGAGGTTGGGCGACGAGAGGCGGCAGATCGTCTCGTCGTTGTCCACGCCCAGCACCGCCACGTCGTCCGGTATGCGGCATCCCCCCCCCTCTATCTGCTGGCAGGCCTCGATGATGTGGTAGGCCTGGTTGTCGTCGCAGGCCATGATCGCCACGGGCTTGGGCAGCGACCGGATCCAGTCGGCGATCCGCTTCGGGTCGTAGTACCACAGATTGACCTGGGCGTTGCTCCGCAGTGCCGAGAAAGTGAAGGCGGGGTTGGCGCGCGCGATGGTCTCGCGGAAGCCCTGACACCGCTCGTCCGACCAGTCGATGTGGCGCGTGCCGTAGAATGCGAAGTTGCGGAAACCCTTGTTGATGAAGTACTCGGCGCACATCTTCCCTGCCAGTCGGTGGGGGCCGGTGATGTTCGGGATGGAGGTGAAACGCTTCTTGAAATCCTGCGCCACGGCCAGGATGCCGTTCTGGCGGAAGAGGTCCACGTTGTCCGTGTTGTAGAACTGGCCGATGATGGCGTCCACCTTCATCCTGCGGGCCCATTTGACCACCTCCTCTATGCCGTACTTGTCGCGGATCGACAAGGGGAGGCGGTAGAGGCTCCATGCTTCGCCCGCGGTCTGGGCGAAGCGGGCGATCCCGTGCAGCAGGTGCCGGGCGTACTCTTCCGAAAAATCGGTCAGGAAAATCACGCGTGCCATGTCTGGGTTGTTTTCGTGCGGGCAAGTAAAGGTAGTGCTTTTTTCGTTACGTGATACCTCGAATCGCGCAAAATTCGCACGGATGCGCCATCCGTCCGGGCCGAATGCGGTGTCGTGCGGACCGAAAGACGCATTGTGCGCGATGTGAGGATACAAAAGCGCGAATTGCCCCGGTGAGGGGGTTTGCTATAAATTATTTTTGTGTATGTAGAAAAATTCGGTCCGGAATCTCCCGGAAAAGACATGCGAATTCATGAAATCGTTGAATAATTAACTTAAGAATTTCGAATACGGAACAGAAAGACCAGACAACGGACGGAGGCGTTCCAAGGAGCGCCGGAGCAAGATCAATTCACTAACCAATCATTATTACTAACTCATTAAGTACAGTATGAAAAATTTCAACCCATGCTTAAGTATACTACTCGCGTTGATGCTCATGATACCGGGGAGTATGTTCGCACAGAGCTTTAAGGTTTCGGGTACCGTGAAGGACAAGAACGGTGCGATCGTCGGAGCCAGCGTGGTCGTGAAAGGCACTTCGGTGGGTACGTCCACCGACCTGGCGGGCGCCTTCACGGTGGCCGTTCCGGGTTCGCAGGGCGTGCTTGAGATCTCCTATATCGGCTATGTGACGCGCGAGGTGGCCGTGTCGAAGGCCACCACCGCACTCGACATCGTGCTCGAAGAGGATGCGCAGACGATGGACGACGTGGTCGTGCTCGGTTTCGGCGCCGCAGCCCGCAAGGCCGACCTTTCGACCTCGGTGGGCGTGCTGAGCAACGTCGAGCAGAACAAGAGCCGTCCGATCAGCTCGGTGGAGGGTATTCTCCAGGGCCAGATCCCGGGCGTTACGGTCGTCAATAACGGCGGCGACCCGACCTCCGCACCCACCGTGACCATTCGCGGTATGGGCTCGCAGTCGAACGAGAGCGTGCTGTGGGTGGTGGACGGCGTTCCGGGCGCTCCCTTCACGATCAACGACATCGAGTCGATGGTCGTGCTGAAGGACGCCGCATCGGCCGCCATCTACGGTGCCCAGTCGGGAGCCGCAGGTGTCATTCTGGTGACCACCAAGAAGGCCAGGAACGGCGCTCCGCAGGTGACCTACGAAGGAAACTACGGCATCCGCACGGCCTACAACCTGCCCCAGTCGCTGACCGTGGAGCAGGAGCGCGCGGTGCGCACGACGGCCATGGAGGCCGCGGGCCAGAAGATCTCGGACCTGTGGGATCCCGTGAAGAACCCCGAAATGGCCCTGACGCGCACCGACTGGATCGACGAGGTGTTCCGCACGGCGTTCTACCAGCGTCACCAGGTGGCCGTGAGCGGCGGTACGGACAAGTTCGCCAGCCGCGTGGCATTCAACTATAACGGCGACGAGGGTACGCTGGTCGGCACGTTCAACAAGACGGCCAGCGTGCGTTACAACGGCACCTACGACATTTCGCGCCACATCACCATCAGCGAGGACGCTTCGTGGTCGAACAACAAGCAGCGCGGTCAATCGACCGGCATCAACACCGACGAGGGTTACACCGGTATTCTCTGGACGGCGCTCTCGATGCCCCGCAGCGCCCGCCCGTACTACGACGACGGCAGCTTCGGCGGTACTGCCGAGATGGGCAGCGAGACGGCCGGTCTGCACGGCGACCTGGTGAACCCGCTGCGTCTGCTGAAGGCGGCTACCACGATCAACAAGACCAACAAGTTCTCGACCACCACCCACATCCC
>VSOO01000009.1:2606-19714 GCA_009774895.1 Alistipes sp.
GCTGACGATCAAGAACGTGCTGCCGGGTCTGCGCTTCAACAGCCGCTTCACCTACCGCAACGAGAACTACTTCTACAAGAACTTCTCGCCCCGCATTTCCGAGCCCGGCAAGCCCAACGCGCGCAACGAGCTCTCGTACGACACCTACGACTACTACTACTGGGGCACCGAGAATACGCTGACCTACGACAATACGTTCGGCCGTCACACCGTGGGCGCCCTGATCTCAACCACGGCCGAGGAGCAGCGCCAGCGCGGCTTCGCCGTGAAGGGCCGCTACTTCGACAACGAGGCCGAGGCCAACCAGTACCTGAGCTACGCCTCGGAGTTCCCCAATCCCGAGGACTCGTACAGCTATCCCGACAACAACGTGGCCATCGTGGCCCGTCTGTCGTACAGCTTCGACGACCGTTACTTCGTGACCGCTTCGTGGCGTCGCGACTATGCGGGCCGTCTGCCCAAGGGCAACAAGAGCGGCGACTTCCCCGCGGTGACCGGCGGCTGGAAGATTTCGAGCGAGCCTTTCTTCCGCAAGAACGACGTGGTGACGCTGCTCAAGCTGCGTGCTTCGTGGGGCCGCGTGGGTAACCTCGGCGCCGTGCCCTATGCCTACTCCTATCCCGTCCTCGACCGCGACGGCAACGGCGACGGTACGCAGGTGGGCGGTTCGACCAACACGAACCTCATGTACCTCGGTACGGCCATCAACCCCAACCTCTCGTGGGAGACGTCGGAGCAGACCGACATCGGTCTCGACCTCGACATGTTCCGGGGCCGTCTGTCTATCTCGGCCGACTTCTTCATGAAGCGCACCTACGACCTGATCCAGGCGCAGACCACCAACTGGCCCGACTACATCGGTATTTCGGCCATGATGATCAACCAGGGCGAGATCCGCAACCGCGGCTTCGAGCTGGGCGTGAACTGGAGGGAGCAGGTGAACCGCGACTGGAGCTACTACGTGGGCGGTAACCTGACCACGCTGAAGAACTGGGTTTCGGACATCGGCACCATGGCGGCCGACGGCGGCAAGGGCGTGTGGGCGCACAGCGACCACTTCCGCAGCGTGCTCAAGCCGTTCCAGACGGCCGAGGGCGAGCCGCTCTACTCCTACTACCTGATCCAGACCAACGGTCTGTTCCAGAGCGACGAGGAGGCTGCCAACTACACCTGGACCGATCCCGAGACGGGCGAGACGAAGCGGATTCAGCCCAATGCCAAGGCCGGCGACATCAGGTTCGTCGATTGGAACAACGACGGTAAGATCGACTCGAACGACCGCCAGTACATGGGCAGCTACATGCCGAAACTGACCTACTCGTTCTCGGCTGGCTTCACCTGGAAAGACCTTTCGTTCAGCATGATGTGGCAGGGTGCCGCGAAGACCAAGGCCTTCAACGCCACCAAGTTCACGCTGCTCAACGAGGCCCAGGGCGTGTTCAACCGCTCGACCGACATCCTGAAGGCATGGCCCGCATCGAACGACGTGCCGCGTCTGACGGCCAACGACGCCAACGGAAACTTCACGAATGTGTCCGACTTCTATCTCGACGACGCTTCGTACCTGCGTCTGAAGAACGTCACCGTGTCGTACGACCTGACCCGTCTGCTGCGCCGCAACGCGAAGCTCGCGGCCCGCGGCAGCTCGCTGTCGGTATACTTCAGCGGCGAGAACCTGTGGACCATCACCGACTACACGGGCTTCGATCCCGAGGTGGGCGGCATCGGTCTGGATGCGGGACGCTATCCCGTATCGCGCGTCTTCTCGTTCGGTATCAAATTAACTTACTAAAACATTCGACGGATTATGAAAAAGATCATAGCTGCAATCGCGGTCGTCACGATGGGTCTGTCGGCAAGTTCCTGCGCCGATTTCCTGGACGTGCAGCCCGAGGGAAACCCCAATCAGGGCGGTTATTTCCAGACCGACAAGGAGGCCGAGGATGCCATCGGCGCCGTGTACTGGATTTTCGACAAGGAGGAGACCTGGGGCCGAAATCTGTTCTGGGAGCAGGGCTGCGGCGACGACATGGTCTGCAACCAGTCGCGCTGGCCTTCGCTGATGAACTTCCAGTATACGGGCGACGAGTCGCCGCTCACCGACAACTGGGAGAAGATGACCGAGTACATCGCGCGTGCCAACTGGGTGGTGGCCGGACTGAAGGCCAAGGGCGTGGACAAGCTCACGGCGGTCGAGACCCGCACGCTGGGCGAGGCGCTCTTCATGCGTGCCTTCCTCCACTTCCACATCGCCTACCGCTACGGTCGTGCGGACAACGGCTGCCCGTTCATCCGTTACGAGGACTATCCCAACTACACGGAGACGATGCTTTCGACCATCCCCTCGCAGCAGGCCACGGTGATGGACAACTACAAGCTCATCGAGGACGACCTGAAGGAGGCCGCCGGCTACCTGCCGTTCTTCGAGACCTACGGTGCCGAAGACCAGGGCCGCGCGCACAAGGTGGCCGCCTGGGCGCTCCAGGTGAAGCTCTACGCTTACTGGGCATACCACGACAAGACGAAGTGGGAGCTGATTCCCGACCTGGTGGACAAGATCGAGAAAGAGGGTAACCGTGCGCTGCTGGGCGACTTCGCCGATGTGTTCAAGATGGCGAACAACTACTCCTCGGAGTACATCTGGTCGGCCACCGGCACCGGTCGCAAGGAGGGCGGTCCCCGCTTCCCGGGTGTTTGCCTCGTGAACAAGGGCTGGGGCATCTTCAACGGCTGGGGTTCGCTCAAGCCTTCGCGCAGCCTCTGGGAAGAGTATGAGGAAGGCGATACGCGCCGCGACATTTCGGTGTACAGCTACGGCATGACGATCAAGTACTTCGGTGCCGAGCAGCCTTTCACCGACCCCGCGGGCGACAAGATCGTTTCGGGCTTCATGTTCGCCAAGTACATGGAACCCTACACCTACGGTCAGCGCGTGCTGGACGAGGAGGGCAACGTGGACGCGTCGAAGACCGTGCTAAGCAAACACTACGTATCGACCAACGGCAACGACATGACCACCGACCTGAACATTCCGCTGATCCGCTTCGCCGAGATGGTGCTCTTCAAGGCCGAGGCGCTGATCGAGATGGGCGAGGGCGGCAAGGCCGCCATCGAGCTGAACCGCCTGACGCAGCGCTGCGGTCTGGGCCAGCCCTATGCTACGGCCACGATGGAGGACCTGATGCACGAGCGCCGCTGCGAGCTGGCCGGCGAGTTCACCGACCGCTTCATGGACCTCAAGCGCTGGAAGCAGTACGACAAGCTTGAGCAGCAGCAGTACGACCGCGTGCCGGTGGATCCCTCGAAGGCTTACGACCCCGACACCAACCCGTGGGCCGAGAAGCAGGTGATCTGGCCCGTAGGCGGCATCGAGCGCAAGTTCGAGCCCGAGTTCGACCTCGTGTTCCCGTACCCGCCCCTTGAGGTGACCAAGGCCAACGGCAAACTGAAGCAGAACCCCATCGGAAACTGATCCGATCTCTCTCGCATGACCTCCCCGAACCGGGCGGTCATGTGCGACGTTTCGCAGTGCGGACACCCTTCGCCGGGGTGTCCGCAACCGCGGAGCGGATGTTTTACGAAACGGCTTTCCGATCTTTTCCGCGAGCCGGGCGGCGTTCGTTCCGTGTCGGAGCCGCGCGCCGGAGGCCGAAACCTTGTCCCACGATAAATTATTGTCTGCCATGAACCGCATTATTCTGTCGTTGCTCGTATTTCTCGCCGCGGGGTGCGCCCGCAGCGAAACGCCGCGTGCCGCGCACGTGATCCTCGTCGGGTGCGACGCCATGGGCGCCTACGGCGTCCAGCGCGCCGAAACGCCCGCGCTCAACTACCTGATCGAGCACGGCGCCGTGTCGATGAACACGCGGTGCGTGCGCCCCACGTCGAGCAGCCAGAACTGGATGTCGATGGTCAGCGGCGCGCTGCCCCTCCACCACGGCGTCACGGACAACGACTGGCGGCGCGACAACATCACGATCGAGCCCTGCCTCGGAAACAGGCTCGGATTGTTTCCCACGATCTTCGACCACATTCGGGAGCAGCGTCCCGAAGCGTCGGTCTACGCTTTCTTCGAATGGACCGGCCAGGGCCGCATGTACGACCTCTCGGTGGCCGACTCGGTGGTCACGGGGCTGCCCGACGAGCAGCTCATGCGGGCCGCATTCGACGCTTTTTTCAACGACAAACCCGACTTCCTCTTCGTCTCGGTCAATGAGCCCGACCATACGGGCCATGCCTACGGCCACGAGTCGGAGGAGTATTACCATACGATCACGCGCCTCGATGCGGTGATCGGCGAACTGGTCGCGCGTCTCGACGCCGAGGGCATGACCGACAATACGGTGCTCATCGTCACGGCCGACCACGGCGGTCTGGACAATGCGCACGGCGGCGATTCGGCTTTCGAGCGCACCACGCCGATGATCTTCTACGGCCGGGGCGTCACGCCGGGCAAGGTGATCGAACCCGCGCTGCTGATCTGCGACGTCGCCGCCACGGTGGGCGGCCTCCTGGGCGTGGAGCTGCCCCGCGAATGCGTGGGCAAGTTCGTCGCCGAGGCCTTTACGCCCCGTGACGGCGACCGCTGCTACGTGCCGATGCCCCGCATCGCCCCTGCGGGCGGTCTCTTCCGCGAACCGGTGGAGGTGACCCTTGCGGCCGATGCCGAGGGGGCCGAGATCCGCTATACGCTCGACGGAACCGCCCCCGGGCCCGCATCGGCCCGCTACGAGGCGCCCCTGCGGCTCGACGCCCCGGCTCTGGTGCGTGCCGTGGCCTGCCGCCGCGGGCAGTGCGGCCCCGAAGCGCAGGCGAGCATCCGCGTGGCGCCGGAAGATCGGACGCCCCGCGTACATTATAAATATTGGAAAGATATGACGGCCCAGAGCCTGCCCGACTTCCGCACGCTCGGCCGCCCCGACCGCACGGGCCGCGTCTTCGAGTTTTCGCTCGACGAGCTCGGCGTGGAGCACGAGGATCACTTCGCCGTGGAGTTCGCCTCGCGTCTGCGCATCGACCGGGCCGGACGCTACACTTTCGGCGTGATCTCCGACGACGGCAGCCGCGTGTGGATCGACGGCCGCATGCTCATCGACAACGACGGTTCGCACACCGCCGACATGAAGCTCGGCGCGATCGACCTCGGTGCGGGGCTGCACGACGTGCGCATCGAGTATTTCGACGACTACATGGGCCAGCGGCTCGAACTCCGATACGCCACGGAGGGCATGCCCTTGCAGCCGGTGCCTTTCGACCGATTCGAATGACAAAATCGTAACCATATGATCCGAAATCTCACTTTTCTGCTGACGGCTTTCGCCGCCGTCGCCTGCGAGCGGCCCGCGTCCGACGATCCCGTGGACTATGTGGATCCGTTCATCGGCACGGGATTCCACGGCCACACCTATCCCGGGGCCACGACCCCCTTCGGCATGGTACAGCTGAGCCCCGACACGCGGGCGAACAACTGGGATGCCTGCTCGGGCTACCACTACGACGACGCCACCATCGACGGCTTCTCGCACACCCACCTGAGCGGCACGGGGTGCGCCGACCTGGGCGACGTGCTCTTCTATCCCACGCTGCGCGACGAGGTCGTGCGCGACGGCCGCTTCGAGCCGCGTCCCTACGGCTTCTCGCACGACGACGAGCGCGCCTCGTGCGGCTACTATGCCGTGTCGCTGCCCGGCGAGGGCATCGACGCGGAGCTCACCGCCGCGCCCCGCACGGGCGTGCACCGCTACGTCTTCCGCGGCGAGGGAGTGCGCCGCGTGGTCGTGGACCTGATGCACACCCTGACCGACGAGACGATAGACCTGCGTGCGCTGCGCCGCACGTCCGTGGACGAACTGGAGGGCATGCGCCGCACGCAGGGGTGGGTGAGCGACCACTACGTCTTCTTCTCGGCCCGCTTCTCGGAGCCCATGACCGACGTGGAGCTGCTCGGCGACCGCCAGGCCGTGCTGACCTTCGCGCCCGATGTCGATACGCTGACCGTGGCCGTGGGCCTTTCGTCGGTCAGCGCGGAGAATGCGCGCGCGAACCGTGAGGCCGAGGTGCCGGAGCTGGATTTCGACGCCGTGCACGAACGTGCCGTGGCGCTGTGGCGCGAGGCCCTCGCGGACATCGTGGTCGAGGGCGGCACGCCGGAGCAGCGCACGAACTTCTATACGGCGCAGTACCACACGAAACTCACGCCCAACGTCATGAGCGACGTGAACGGCGACTACCGCCGCCACGACGGCACGATCGCCCGCATGCCCGACGGCCGGCACTACTATTCGACCCTCTCGCTGTGGGATACGTTCCGTGCGTGGAATCCGTTGCAGACCCTCGTGAACGAGGAGCTGGTGAACGACATGATCCGCAGCATGCTCGACATGTACGACGCCACGGGCGAGCTGCCCATCTGGCCCCTCGCGTCGGGCGAAACGGGCACGATGATCGGCTACCATGCCGTGTCGGTGATCGCCGACGCCTACGTGAAGGGCATCCGCGACTACGACGCCGACAAGGCGCTGGAGGCGATGATGCGCTCGTCGGACATCAACGCCAAGGGTTCGGACTACTACGTGGCGCAGGGATTCATCCCCTCGAACGTGAAGCGCGAGTCGGTGTCGTGCACGCTGGAGTATGCCTACGACGACTGGGCCATCGCCCGCATGGCGCGGGCGATGGGGCGCACGGACGTGGCCGAGCGGTACGAGGCCCGCGCGCGCAACTACGCGAACGTCTTCGACGGCTCGACGCGCTTCTTCCGCGGCCGGCGTGCCGACGGCGGGTGGACCGAGCCTTTCGAGGAGTTCACGGCGGGCCGCGACTACACCGAGGCCACGCCCTGGCAGTACCGCTTCTTCGTGCCGCACGACGTGAACGGCATGGTGCAGCTCTTCGGCGGCCGCGAGGAGTTCGTGAGCGCCCTCGACCGCCTCTTCACGCTCGAATCGCCCGACGAGGACATGGGGCTCTGCGATATCACGGGCCTCAAGGGGCAGTACGCCCACGGCAACGAGCCGAGCCACCACATGGCCTACCTCTACGACTGGGTGGGGCAGCCATGGAAGACCCAGGAGCTGACGCGCACGCTGCTTGACGAGATGTATGCCCCCACGCCTGCGGGCATCATCGGCAACGAGGACTGCGGCCAGATGTCGGCATGGTACGTCTTCTCGGCGCTGGGCTTCTATCCGGTGTGTCCCGGGTCGAACGAATACGCGCTCACCGCGCCGCTTTTCGAGCGTGCCGAGGTGCGCCTTGCGAACGGCCGCACGCTGACCGTCACGGCCGACAACCCGCGCCGCAACCGCTACGTGTGGGAGGTGACCTTCAACGGCGTGCCCGTGAAGGAGAACTTCATCGATGCCGAGCGCCTGCACAAGGGCGGCGAGCTGCACTTCGCGCTGCGCCCCTCGCCCGAGCGTTCGCGCGGCACCGCGGCGGAGGCGGCTCCCTATTCGCTCACGCAGGGCGACAGGGTGTCGGTGCCCTACACGACGGCCGATCTGAGCCTCTTTACCGAGCCGGTGGAGGTGGAGCTGGCTACGGCGACGGCCGGAGCCGAGATCCGCTATACGCTCGACGGCTCGGAGCCCGACGAGTCGTCGGCGCTCTATGCCGGTCCCCTGTGCATCGACCGGTCGCTCACGCTTCGAGCACGCGGTTTCAAGGAGGGCGCGGCCCCGAGCCCGCTCCTCAGCATCGAGGCCGAGCGGGCCTGCTTCCTGCGGCCCCTGGAGTCTGCGGGCACGGTTCAGGGCGTGCGTTATACCTGTTACGAGGGGGCTTTCTCGCGCGTTGCCGACATCGTGGGCGGCCGGCGTGCGGCGGAGGGCACGATGCCCGAACCCTCGATCGCCGCGGCGCCGCAGCCCGACCATTTCGGCTATGTGTTCGAGGGCGTGATCCGCATTCCCGAGCGGGGCGTGTGGGAGTTCATGACGCGCAGCGACGACGGCAGCGTGCTGTTCGTCGGCGGCCGCAAGGTGGTGGACAACGACGGCTCGCACGCCGCGATCGCCGCCACGGGCCGCGTGGCGCTCGAAGCGGGCTGCTATCCCTACACGCTGCTCTACTTCGAGGACTACGAGGGCGAGGAGCTGGCCTGGGGGTGGAAAGCCCCGGGTGCGGAGCGCTTCGAGCCGATACCCGCGGAGAACCTTTTCGTAAGATAGGCGCCTCCTGACGTCGGGCCCGGGCGCTGCGTGCGCGTCCGACGTCAGGAAGTGCGCGAGAGTGACAAAACCGGCTTTTCGTCGAGCCCGGACCGTGCCGGCCGCAGTGCGGCCGGCGGGGGGGGGAGGCGGAGGCATGAAAGCCCACGAAAAAGAGTATGAAAAAGCTGATCTATCTAGTGGCCGCGCTGTGCATGGCGGCCTGCGGCGGCGCCGAGCCTGCCGCCGATCTGCATGTGATGACTTTCAACATGCGATACGACAACCCCGAGGACGGGGAGCACAACTGGCGTTTCCGCAAGGAGCGTGCGGCCGAGGCGATCGTCTCGCGCGGCATCGACCTCCTCGGTACGCAGGAGGTGCTCGCGAACCAGTTTGCGGACCTCAGGGAGCTGCTTCCCGGCTACGAAGCCGTGGGCGTGGGCCGCGAGGACGGCGCTGCGCAGGGCGAATTCAACGCCGTGTTCTGGCGTGCGGACCGCTTCACGCTGCTCGACTCGGGCACGTTCTGGCTGAGCGAGACGCCCGAGACGCCCGGATCGAAGGGCTGGGACGGCGCGTGCGAGCGCATCGCCACCTGGGCCGTGCTGCGCGAGCGCGGCGGCGCGGAGCTGCTCTTCGTCAATACGCACCTCGACCATGTGGGCAAGGCGGCGCGCCGCGAGGGCGTGGCGCTGCTCGCGGAGCGCATCGAGGCGCTCAGGGGCGGGCGGCCCGTGATCCTCACGGGCGACTTCAACTCCGAGCAGGGGTCGCCGGTCATCGCCCACGTGCAGCACACCGGCCTGCTGTGCGATGCGAAGCGCATGGCGGCCGAGACGGCGGGGCCCGACTGGAGCTTCTCCGACTTCGGCGAGATCCCCGTGGAGTACCGCCCGCTGCTCGACTACATCTTCGTCAGCACGGGGATCGAGGTCCGGCGCTATGCCGTGCTCGACGAGACGGCCACGGGCGGCTTCGTGTCGGACCACGCCCCCGTGGAGGCCGAAATCAGCATCGTACGATAAACATACCGTAAAGCCATGAAAAAAACCGTACTGAAAGGCGGACTGCTCGCCGCGATGCTGTGCGCCTGTGCCGCGGCGCTGGCCCAGCGTCCGATACTGATCCATTCGCACAACGACTATTGCCGTCGCGTGCCGTTCTACCAGGCCTACGCCCAGGGGGTTTACTCCATCGAGGCCGACCTATTCCTGCACGAGGGGCAGCTGCTCGTGGGCCACGATCCGGAGGACCTCACGCCCGACATGACCTTCGAGGGGCTCTACGTCGAGCCGATCGTGACGCTCTACGCCCGCAACGGGGGCCGCGCATGGCGCGGCTCGGATGAGGAGCTGCAACTGATGATCGAGCTCAAGTCGGAGACCGTGCCGACGCTCGACGCCGTGACGGAGGTGCTGAGCCGCTACCCCGAGGTGTTCGACCCGGCGGTCAATCCCCATGCCGTGCGCATCGCCGTGACGGGCCGCGTGCCCGAGCCGGCCGACTTCGGGAAGTGGCCCGCATGGGTGCGCTTCGACGGTCGGTGGGATGCGGACTACACGCCCGAGCAGCTCGACCGCATCGCACTCATCAGCGCCCATTTCCGCAACTACTCGCGCTGGAACGGCAAGGGTTCGATCCTGCCCGCCGAGCGCGAGCGGCTTGAGGAGGTGATCGATGCGGCGCACGCCATGGGCAAGCCCGTGCGCTTCTGGGACGCACCCGAGGGGGTGACCGTCTACTACACCTTCTACGACATGGGGATCGACTACATCAATACCGACAAACCGGAGGTATGCGCCGAATTCTTCAACGACTTCGGCAACAAGAACTACCGCATCGGCGAGCGGCGCGACGCCGCGCAGGGCGTGACCGGCACGAAGCGGCTCGATAAGGCCACGCGCGATTTCGCGGGATTCCGCAACGACAAGCTCCAGCTCTCGGAGGGAATCGGGGTCTACACGCCGACCTATCGCAACGACGGCGGCAAGGGCCGCGTGAAGAACGTGATCTTCCTGATCGGCGACGGCATGGGTCTGGCCCAGATCGTGGCTGCGGCCTATGCCAACCAGGGCCTCACGACGCTCGGGATGAAGCACATCGGTCTCCAGCGCAACAACGCCAGGGATGCCTTCACCACCGACTCGGCCGCGGGCGGCAGCGCCCTGGCCACAGGCGAACGCCACGACAACCGCCACATCGCCATGAGCGGCGACGGCGAGCCCTACCCCTCGCTGAGCGACCATTTCCGCGACAAGGGCCGTGCGGTCGGCGTCGTGACCCTGGGCAATGCGGTCGATGCCACGCCGACGGCGTTCTACGGCCACTCGGTCGAGCGCGACAACTCCGACGAGCTGACGCGCTGCCTGCTCGACGGCCGCCTCGACCTGCTGTGCGGCAGCGGCATGCGCGAGTTCACGCGCCGCGCCGACGGCATCGACCTGGTGGGCGCGCTGAAGGAGAAGTATGCCTTCGTGCGCTCGGTGGACGAGCTGGAGGGGGCGCAGGGCCCCGTGATCTGCATCGACGAGCGCATGGACGAAGCGGCGTCGGAATCGAACCTCACGCTGCTGGCCGACGCCACGCGTGCGTCGATCGCCAAGTTGCGTGAGCGCAGCCGCAACGGCTTCTTCCTCATGGTCGAGGGCGCGAAGATCGACTATGCGGGCCACTCGCGCTGCCTGCCCGGCTCGATCGTCGAGATGCTCAGTTTCGACCTGGCGGTGGCCGAGGCGCTGAAGTTCGCCGACACGAACGGCGAGACGCTCGTGGTGGTCACGGCCGACCACGAGACGGGCGGCCTCACGCTGCTCGACGGCGACGAGCGCACGGGCCGCGTCATGGGCGTCTACGTCACCGACGACCACACGCCGCTCATGCTTCCCGTCTTTGCCTACGGACCCCGCGCCGACCGCTTTTGCGGCACCTACTGGAATACCGAAATTCCCCGCATGATTCGTGCGGTGACCGAATAAACACGAGCGAGCCATGTCGTACAGAATCATTCTCAGCACGGTGCTGTCCGCCCTCGCGGCGGGCGGCGCCGCGGCGCAGGACCTCCGGTCGGGCCCCTACGAGCTGCCCTACAAGAACACTTATGTGAAGGAGGTCTACGTGGCCGAAAACGAGTTCCGCACCATGCGGCCCGAGCGGATCGAACCCCGCACTTTCGACGAGGCCCGCGACATCCTGCCCGCACCTTTCTGGGAGGGGCACGAACGCGAGGTCGCGATGTACTGGGATGCCTGGCGGATCGCCGTGGGCAACATCCGACAGCCGCAGGAGGGCTCGGGATTCGTCTCGCCCTACCTCGACATCGCCTACAACGGCAACATCTTCATGTGGGACGCTTCGTTCATGATGATGTTCGCCCGCTACGGCTACCGCTTCTTCCCGTTCCAGCGCACGCTCGACAACTTCTACGCGCACCAGCACCCCGACGGCTTCATCTGCCGCGAAATCCGGGCCGACGGCTCGGACTGCTTCGAGCGCTACGACCCCACCTCCACGGGGCCCGACCTGCTGCCCTGGACCGAGCTGATGTATTTCCGCCAGTTCGGCGACACGGAGCGCCTCCACAAGGTCTTTCCGGCGCTGTGCGGCTATGCCCGCTGGTGGCGGCTCAACCGCACGTGGCCCGACGGCTCCTACTGGTCGAGCGGCTGGGGTACGGGCATGGACAACATGCCCCGCGTGCCCGAGGGCTACAACCCGATCTTCTCGAACGGCCGCATGACGTGGCTCGACGCCTGCCTCCAGCAGATGCTCGTCAATGAGTCGCTGCTGCGGATCGGCTTCCACATCGAGCGCTGGCAGGAGATCGAGGCGGGGGAGGCCGAAAACCGCTTTCTCCGGCAGTACGTGAAGCTGAAGATGTGGGACGAGGCGGAGGGTTTCCTCTTCGACCGCTATGCCGACGGCACGCTCGGCACGGCCAAGGGCATCTATGCCTACTGGGCCTTGCAGACCGACGTGCTCGACCGCGGGCGGCTCGACCGCCTGGTGGCCCACCTGCGCGACACCGCCGAGTTCGCACGGCCCCACCGGGTGCCGTCGCTCGCCGCCGACCACCGCAAGTACAACGTGCGGGGCCGTTACTGGCAGGGCGGGGTATGGCCCGGCGCCAACTACATGGTCATCGACGGACTCTATGGCAAGGGGTATTGCGACCTGGCGCGCGAGATCGCCGAGAGCCACTACGCCGCCGTGTTCGAGGTGTGGAAGGATACGGGCACCTTCTGGGAGTATTACGCCCCCGAGGCCGCCGAGCCCGGATTCATGGCCCGGCGCGACTTCGTGGGGTGGACCGGACTGCCGCCCATCGCCGTATTCATCGAGTACATCCTCGGCGTGAAGTCCGACTTCTCGGAGGGGCGCATCGTGTGGGACGTGGCCCGCACGGAGGCGCACGGCATCGAACGCTATCCGTTCGGTCCGGAGGGCACGGTGTCGCTGAAAGCCGCGGCGCGCCGCACGGCCGGCGAAACGCCGCGCCTCACGGTCGAGACCGACGTGCCGTTCGACCTGACGGTGAACTGGGGTGACGGCCGCAGCCGCACGGTGCGGGTGACCGCGAGCGGCGAAGTGAAACTTTAAGCGGGAGACAACCATGAAAAGAGCGATGTTTCTGCTGTGCGCCGCACTGGCGTGGTGCACGGCGCAGGCGCAGCGGCCCGCGCTGCGCTTCGATGCCGAGGGGCGGTTCAGGATCGTGCAGTTCACCGACGTGCACCTCGATCTTTCGACCCCCTACCGTCAGGGCGAGGCTGTGAAGACGCTGGCGCAGCTGCGCGACGTGCTCGCGGCGGAGCGCCCCGACCTGGCGGTCTTCACGGGCGACGTGGTGACGGGACCTCCCGCGGCCGAGGGGTGGCGCCGCGTGCTGGATGCGGTGGAGGAGTGCGGCGTGCCCTTCTGCGTGGTGCTCGGCAACCATGATGCCGAGCAGGACCTCACGCGCGGGCAGATCGCACGCATCGTGTGCGGTCGTGCGTCGAGCCTCAACACCTGCGTGTCGGGCGAGCTGGACGACCGGGTGCTCGAAATCGCCGGCCGCGACGGCACGGCGGCCCTGCTCTACTGCCTCGACTCGCACGATTACCCGACCGTGGAGGGCATCGACGGCTACGGCTGGTTCACGCCGGAGCAGGTGCGCTGGTACCGCGAGCGGAGTGCGGACTGCGCGGCGGCGAACGGCGGACGTCCGCTCCCGGCGCTGGCGTTCTTCCACATCGCATTGCCGGAGTACGCCGCCGCATGGCGCAATCCGGAGAACACGCACATCGGGCGTGCCGCCGAGGAGGAGTGCCCGGGTGCGCTGAATGCCGGCATGTTCGCCGCCATGGTCGAGGCGGGCGACGTGATGGGCGTATTCGTGGGGCACGACCACGACATCGACTACGTGGTGGCCGAAAAGGGCATCGCACTGGGGTACGGACGCTTCTCGGGCGACGATACGACCTACAACAACCTGCGCCACGGCGTGCGCGTGCTGGTGCTGACCGAGGGCGAGCGCGGCTTCGAGACGTGGATCCGCGAGCGCGACGGGCGGATCGTCGATCGGGTGGCGTTCCGTGACGGTAAAATAGTTAAACTGAAACAGGAACAATGAAAATAGGTGTAGATTTGGGAGGCACGAACGTGCGCGTCGGACTGGTGTCCGGGGGGCGTATCGTGCGCTTGTTGTCCGAACCCTGCCGTGCCGACCGTCCGGAGGGGGAGGTGCTGGAGCATATCGAGTCGCTGATCGCGGCGCTCGTAACGCCCGAGGTGACGGGCATCGGCATCGGCGTGCCGTCGGTGGTGGATGCCGAGCGGGGCATCGTGTACAATGTGGTCGGAATCCCGTCGTGGCGCGAGGTGCACCTCGGGGAGCGGTTGGAACGGCGCTTCGGCCTGCCGGTGCGCGTGAACAACGACTGCAACTGCTTCGCCCTGGGTGTCTGCCGCTTCGGCGAGGCGAGCGGCTTCCGCGACGTGGTGTGCATGGCGCTCGGCACGGGCGTGGGTGCCGGCGTGGTGATCGGCGGCAGGCTGTACGGCGGCAGCAATACGGGAGCGGGCGAGATCGGCAGCGCGCCCTATCGCGACCGCGACTACGAGTACTATTGCAGCAGCCGGTTTTTCGTCGGACGCGGCACCACGGGCAAGGAGGCCTGCGAGCGCGCTGCGGCCGGCGATCCCGAGGCGCTGGCCCTGTGGCGCGAGTTCGGCGAGCAGGTGGGCGACCTGGTGATGCTGGTGCTCTATGCCTACGATCCCGAGGCGATCGTCTTCGGCGGCAGCATCTCCCGCGCCTTCGAGTTTTTCCGAGGGAGCATGTTCGAGCGCCTCCGGGCTTTTCCCTACGCCAAAACCGTGGAGCGGCTGCACATCTGCTGTTCGAAGGTAGAGAACGTGGGGCTGCTCGGAGCCTCGGAGTGCTGACTTTGCTGGCGGTGAGTCTGTTGCTGTGTCCGGCGCTATGTGCGGACGAGGGTTCGTCGTGAGTTGCCGGTGAGGCATTCGGGGCTGAGGCCGTCTCGCTTGAAAGGCACTGCTGCTTCATTCGTTGCGCAAGTGTTTTGCGGCCGCAGCCTGCGGCCCGCGCGGCTCGTGGTGAGCCGCAGATTGCGGGTGAACAGTATCTTGGCGGGTACTCGGCTTACCCGGTTTCGGGCCCGCGCGGCTCGTGGTGCGACGCAGGTGCAGGCGAACGGGCTGCCGGTGTTTTGGCTGGCAACCGTTTTCTGTCCGCAGTTGCTGCGCTTTGTGTGCGGGCAGCCGCGCCGGTGAGAATACAATATAAAAAAGTGAACTCATGAAAAGATTGCTTGTGGCGGCGACGTGGTGTCTGCTCGCCTGCGCCTGCGGCGGTACGATTCCCTCCGACGGGCGGATCGCGGTGGTGCCGCGTCCCGTTTCGGTGGTCGAAACGGAGGGGGTATTCCGGCTCGCGCCCGGCGTCGTCGTGGCGTGCGAAGCCGGGGACGCGGTCTGCGGCCGTGCGGTGGCGGCGCTGGACGAGGTGCTGCGCCCGATCTTCGGCCGCGGTGCCGCGGTGCGCGCATCGGGTGACGGGCAGCAGGCGCAAGTCTTCGTGGTGCGGGACAGCGCCCTGGGCCCCGAGGCGTATCGGCTCACGGTCGCACCGGAGTGCGTCCGCATCGAGGCGGGCGGTCCGGCGGGGGCCTTTTATGCGGTGCAGACGCTGCGGCAGCTGATTCCTGCGGCGGCCCTCGGCGCCGGTAATGCGGCCGCGGTGGAGCTGCCTTGCGCAACGATCGAGGATGCGCCCCGCATGGGGTACCGCGGTGCGATGCTCGACGTGTGCCGCCACTTCTTCACGGTGGAGGAGGTCAAGGCGATGCTCGACCTCATGGCGCTGCACAAACTGAATGTCTTCCACTGGCATCTGACCGACGACCAGGGCTG
Source organism: Alistipes sp. (assembly GCA_009774895.1). GTDB lineage: Bacteria > Bacteroidota > Bacteroidia > Bacteroidales > Rikenellaceae > Alistipes. Next base: position 18,173 of record VSOO01000009.1, read on the forward strand.
GCGCATCGCGATCGACCGCTATCCCGAGCTTACGCGCGTTGGGTCGGTGCGCCGGCGCACGCTGATCGGGCGCGATCCCGGAGGCGAGTACGACGAGACGTGCCGCTACGACGAGACGCCCCACGGCGGCTTCTATACGAAAGAGCAGATCCGCGACGTGGTGGCCTATGCCGCGGAGCGGGGCATCACGGTGATTCCCGAGATCGAATTCCCGGGGCATGCCGTGGCGGCGCTGGCCTCCTGTCCGTGGCTGAGCTGCACGGGCGAGCAGTACGAGGTGCGCCAGACGTGGGACATCGACGACCGGGTGTTCTGTCCGGGCAAGGAGACGACGTTCGAGTTCATCGAGGGGGTGCTCGCCGAGGTGCTGGAACTCTTTCCCTCGGAGTACATCCACATCGGGGGCGACGAGTGCCCCATGACTTTCTGGCAGAAGTGTCCGCACTGCGCGGCCCGCATGCGGAGCGAGGGGCTGACCGAGTGGCGTCAGTTGCAGAACTACGCCACGGCGCGCGTCGAGCGTTTCCTGAACGCGCACGGCCGCAGGCTGATCGGCTGGGATGAGATCCTGGAGGGCGACGTGACCCCCACGGCGACGATCATGTCGTGGCGCGGCGCCGCGGGCGGCGTGCGTGCGGCCCGCCAGGGCAACCGGGCCATCATGTCCCCCTCGGAGTATTGCTACCTCGACTACTATCAGTCGGAGGATCGCGACGCCGAGCCGCTCGCGTGGGGCGGCTATGTGTCGGTGGCCAAGAGCTACTCGTTCGATCCGTTCGCGGATCTCACGCCCGAGCAGCAGCGCTGCATTGTCGGCGTGCAGGGCAACCTGTGGACCGAGTACATAGCCGACTGGGCGCATGCGCAGTACATGCTGCTGCCCCGGCTGGCAGCGCTGGCCGAGGTGGCGTGGAGCCCCGCGGGCGGTGCATACGACGACTTCCGGAGCCGCATGGAGCGCATGCGCCGCGAATACGACGCCTGCGGATTCCGCTATGCGGAACACATGTTCGGCGAGTAGGCCGGCATCTGAACTACGTCATGCCGCGGCACACCCCACGTGCCGCGGCTTTTTTTCAGGGCGGGCGCGCGGCATCGGCCGGTGGTAATTCGGTGGTATTCGGGTGTTATTACGGTGGTTGTCAGGTAGTTGTCCGGCGGCTTCCGGAAATTTGCGCTGCGCTGCTCCGGGACGGAAGCTTCGGGACCGAATGCCCCGCAGCGTGCCCCGCACTCCTCCTCCGTGGGCTGCGAGTGCGGAGAGGCTTTCGCGCCGGCCGTCGTATTTCCGTTCCAGGCTCTCCCATATTCATAAAAAAGACCCCGCAGCGCAGGCGGGGTTTCGAAGTCCGGTTCGCAGAGCGGGCGTGCCGCGGGTGCAGCTCGTGAGCGGGTGTGTTTCTCGTGCGGTGCGCGGTCCGGGATGCCGGGGCGTCAGCGGATGCAGCTCGTGAGCAGGTGTGCCGCGGGTGCGCTCCTCGTGCGGTGCGCGGCCCCGGATCCCGGGGTGTCAGCGGATGCAGCACGTGAGCAGGAGTGCTG
>VSOO01000090.1 GCA_009774895.1 Alistipes sp.
CACGTAGACTGCCCGGGCCACGCCGACTATGTGAAGAACATGGTTACGGGTGCCGCTCAGATGGACGGTGCGATTCTCGTAGTTGCCGCAACCGACGGTCCGATGCCCCAGACCAACGAGCACGTGCTGCTCGCCCGTCAGGTGAACGTTCCCCGTATCGTCGTGTTCCTGAACAAGTGCGATATGGTCGATGACCCCGAGATGCTCGACCTGGTCGAGATGGAGGTTCGCGACCTGCTGAACAAATATGAGTTCGATGGCGACAACTGCCCCATCATCCGCGGCTCGGCTCTCGGCGGTCTGAACGGCGAGGCTGCGTGGGAGGAGAAGATCATGGAGCTGATGGCTGCCGTAGACGAGTACGTGCCCATCCCGCAGCGTGAGAACGAGAAGCCGTTTCTGATGCCTGTCGAGGATGTGTTCTCGATCACCGGCCGCGGTACCGTGGTTACGGGTCGTATCGAGACCGGTATCGTTCACGTAGGCGATCCCGTCGAGATCGTAGGTCTCGAGGAGAAGACGCTGACTTCGACCTGTACGGGTGTCGAGATGTTCCGCAAGCTGCTCGACGAGGGCGAGGCCGGCGACAACGTAGGTCTGCTCCTCCGCGGTATCGACAAGAAAGAGGTTAAGCGCGGTATGGTAGTGGCCAAGCCGGGTTCGATCACCCCGCACACCGAGTTCGAGGCTGAGGTCTACATCCTGAAGAAGGAAGAGGGTGGCCGTCACACGCCGTTCCACAACAAGTATCGTCCCCAGTTCTACCTGCGTACGATGGACGTTACCGGTGAGGTTCACCTGCCCGATGGCGTAGACATGGTGATGCCGGGCGACCACGTGACGATCAAGGTTCAGTTGATCTACCCCGTCGCTCTGAACGAGGGTCTGCGTTTCGCAATCCGCGAGGGCGGCCGTACGGTCGGTGCAGGTCAGATCCTGAAGATCGTGAAGTAATCGGAGTCGATCCGAACAACGGGAAGCGTCACTTCCGGGCGGCGCTTCCCAATAAAGGAGCATAGTTCAAGGGTAGAATAGCGGTCTCCAAAACCGTTGATGGGAGTTCGAATCTCTCTGCTCCTGCTAAATAAAACAGGTAATTATGTTCAACTACATTAAAGAGTCTTACAACGAGCTTGTAAACAAGGTGACGTGGCCTACTTTCGGCCAGTTGCAGAACTCCACGGTCGTCGTGATGGTGGCGTCGGTCATCTTCGCTCTTGTAGTGCTGGTGATGGATATGTCGTTCGAGACGATCCTCGCCCAAGTCTACAAGTTCCTTGCCAGTGTAGGCCGTTAATTTGTGTAGCGAGTAATGAGTGAAGTAGCCAAACAATGGTATGTGATCCGTGCGGTAGGCGGTAAGGAGAACAAGGTCAAAGAGTATATCGAGTCCGAAATCCGACACAACCACCTTGAGGATTACATTTCCCAGGTTCTGATCCCCACGGAGAAGGTTTACACCATCCGCAACGGTAAGAAAATCTCGAAAGAGAAAGTCTCTTATCCCGGCTACGTGTTGATCGAGGCCGCATTCGTCGGACAGATTCCCATGATCATTCGTAATACCCCCAACGTGCTCGGATTCCTCGGCGATACGAAGGAAGACAGCCGCAAGATGATCGCCACCCCGCTGCGTCCGCAGGAGGTGAGCCGCATTTTGGGCCGTGTCGATGAGCTGAGCTCGGTGGAGGAAGAGAACGAAATACCCTTCTTTATCGGCGAGACCGTCAAAGTTACGGACGGTCCTTTCTCAAGCTTCCAAGGTACCATTGAGACTGTCGATAACGAGCGCAAGAAACTCACGGTATCGGTGAAGATATTCGGGCGCAAGACTCCCATGGAGTTGAGTTTCACACAAGTAGAAAAAGAATAATAAACCAAGGAAAATTATGGCAAAAGAGGTTGCTGCATTTATCAAATTGCAGATCAAAGGTGGTGCTGCCAACCCTTCTCCCCCGGTCGGTCCGGCATTGGGTTCGAAAGGAGTCAATATCATGGACTTCTGCAAACAGTTCAATGCCCGCACGCAGGACAAGGCAGGAAAGGTTCTTCCGGTCATCATCACAGTTTATAGCGATAAGTCGTTCGACTTCGTTGTTAAACAGCCGCCCGTAGCCATTCAGCTGAAGGAAGCGGCCAAGATCAAGTCGGGTTCTGCACAGCCCAACCGCGACAAGGTCGGCCAGGTAACGTGGGATCAGGTCCGCGAGATCGCTCAGGACAAGATGCCCGACCTGAACTGCTTCACCATCGAAGCCGCCATGCGCATGGTTGCGGGTACGGCCCGCAGCATGGGTATCAACGTGGTGGGTGAATTTCCTAACATGTAATTGAGATTACAGAGATGAGTAAATTGACGAAAAATCAAAAAGTTGCCTACGCGAAGGTGGATGCCCAGAAGGCTTACAGACTTACGGAGGCCGCCGCTCTTCTGAAGGAAATCACTTTCACGAAGTTCGATGCTTCGGTCGATATCGACGTGCGTTTGGGCGTCGATCCCCGCAAGGCCAACCAGATGGTTCGCGGCGTGGTGACCCTTCCCCACGGAACGGGTAAGACCGTGCGCGTGCTGGTGCTCTGTACTCCCGAGAAGGAGGCCGAGGCGAAAGCCGCAGGTGCCGACTTCGTAGGTCTGGACGAGTATGTGGAGAAGATCAAAGGCGGCTGGACGGATGTCGATGTGATCATCACGACCCCCAACGTCATGGGCAAGGTCGGCGCGCTGGGCCGTATTCTCGGTCCCCGCGGTCTGATGCCGAACCCCAAGACGGGTACGGTGACCATGGAGGTCGGCAAGGCTGTCACTGAGGTGAAATCGGGTAAGATCGACTTCAAGGTCGATAAGTTCGGTATCATCCACACTTCGGTCGGTAAAATTTCGTTCTCGGCAGATCAGATCGCAGACAATGCGAACGAGGTGCTGAGCATGATTCTCAAGCTGAAACCGGCTGCTGCCAAGGGCGCTTATGTGAAGAGCATCTATCTCTCGACCACGATGAGCCCCGGCGTGCAGATTGATTCCAAATCAGTAGAAACTAAATAGAGGGAGGAACTTAGAGAATGACAAAGGAAGAAAAACTGGTTGTAATCGACAACCTTGCCGCTCTGCTCAACGAGTATCCCCACTTCTATCTGACCGACATCGCGACGCTCAATGCGGAGCAGACGGCGGCTCTGCGCCGCAAGTGCTTCGAGAGCAGCGTGAAGCTGGTGGTCGTCAAGAACACCTTGTTGTGCAAGGCGCTTGAGAAGGCCGAGAAAGCGGATGCTGATCTGGTGAAAGTATTGGAGGGTTCGACCTCGATCATGTTTACGGAGGTGGCCAAGGCCCCCGCGCAGCTCATCAAGGAGTTCCGCAAGACGTCGGAGAAACCCGTACTGAAGGCGGCATTCGTAGAGGGCAGCGTATACGTAGGCGACAATCAGCTCGACACCCTGTGCAGCATCAAGAGCAAGGAGGAGCTTATCGGCGATATCGTGCTGTTGCTGCAATCCCCGGCGAAGAATGTTATTTCCGCTCTGCAGGGTAATGCAGGCCAAAAGATTGCGGGCCTCGTGAAGACGCTCGAAACACGTAACAATTAACTTAAGAATCAAAACAAAATTAATAAAGATTACAACTATGGCAGATGTAAAGAAACTGGCTGAAGAACTGGTAAATTTGACGGTTAAGGAGGTAAACGAATTGGCTACCGTCCTCAAGGAGGAGTACGGCATTGAACCCGCTGCCGCAGCTGTTGCAGTTGCTGCTCCCGCAGCCGGTGCTGGCGAGGCTGCTGCTGCCGAGAAGACGTCGTTCGACGTGATTCTGAAGAGCGCAGGTCAGGCCAAGCTCCAGGTGATCAAAGTTGTCAAGGAGCTCGCAGGTCTGTCGCTGGGCGACGCTAAGGCTCTGGTAGACGGCGCTCCGAAGGCCATCAAGGAAGGTGTTTCCAAGGAGGAGGCTGAGTCGATCAAGGGTCAGCTTGAGGAGGCAGGTGCTGAAGTTGAAGTTAAGTAGTTCTGCTGCTTATTACGTTTCAGACAATGCAGGTATAGGGCTTACGGCAAGCGTAAGCTCTATGCCTTTCTTGGTCTAAAGATCAGAAGTGCCGGAAGGAGCTGTGTCTGATCTTTGGCGTTTCGGATGCTCTCGGGGTGTAATGTGTTTATACCGGGGGCATTAGCGGGATAAAAAGGTCCCGTTTCTTGGGAGCGTAACATCACCCGCGAGTACTTAGACTTCAACTTAATTTGGATTTTACCGATGTCCGCAACAAAAACACAACAAAGAGTCAGCTTTTCGACAGTGAGGAACCGGGTTCCCTATCCCGACCTGCTGGAGGTACAGCTCAAATCATTCCGTGACTTTTTCCAGATGGACACGACGGCCGAGAATCGTAAGAACGAGGGGCTGTACAAGGTGTTTCAGGAGAATTTCCCCATTACCGATACCCGGAACAACTTCGTTCTGGAGTTTATCGACTACTATATCGACCCGCCCCGCTATTCGATCGAAGAGTGCCTCGAACGCGGCCTCACGTACAGCGTGCCTCTGAAAGCGAAGCTCAAACTCTACTGCACGGACGACGAACACGAAGATTTCGGCGTTCCGGTGCAGGACGTTTATTTCGGTACGATTCCCTACATGACCGAGCGCGGTACGTTCGTCATCAACGGTGCCGAGCGCGTGATCGTCTCGCAGCTGCATCGTTCGCCCGGCGTATTCTTCGGTCAGAGCATGCATACGAACGGCACGAAGCTCTATTCGGCCCGCATCATCCCGTTCAAGGGTTCGTGGATCGAGTTCGCCACGGACATCAACAACGTGATGTACGCCTACATCGACCGTAAGAAGAAGCTTCCGGTCACGACCCTGTTGCGCGCCATCGGCTACGAGGCCGACCAGCAGATTCTCGAAATCTTCGACCTTGCGGACGAGGTGAAGGTGACGAAGACGGCGCTCAAGAAAGCCGTAGGCCGCAAGCTGGCGGCGCGCGTGCTTTCGACGTGGGTCGAGGACTTCGTGGACGAGGACACGGGCGAGGTGGTATCCATCGAGCGCAACAACGTGATCGTGGACCGCGAGACCGTACTCGAGGAGGAGCACATAGATCAGATCATCGAGAGCGGTGCCAAGACGATTCTGCTGCACAAGGAGAATCCCTCGGGCATCGACTTTTCCATCATATACAATACGTTGCAGAAAGACCCGTGCAACTCCGAGAAGGAGGCCGTGGTGTACATCTACAGGCAGCTGCGCGCTTCGGAGCCGCCCGATGAAGCTACGGCGCGCGACGTGATCGAGAAGCTCTTCTTCTCGGACAAGCGCTACGACTTGGGCGACGTGGGCCGTTTCCGCATCAACAAGAAGCTCGGCATGGATACCGATCCGGCGATCCGCACGCTTACGCGCGAGGACATCATTGCCATCATCAAGTACCTGATCCAGCTCATCAACTCGAAAGCCGAGGTGGACGACATCGACCACCTCTCGAACCGTCGTGTCCGCACGGTGGGCGAGCAGCTTTCGAACCAGTTCTCGGTAGGCTTCGTGCGCATGGCCCGCACGATCCGCGAGCGCATGAACGTGCGCGACAACGAGGTGTTCACGCCGGTGGACCTGATCAACGCCAAGACGCTGTCGAGCGTGATCAACTCGTTCTTCGGCACCTCGCAGCTCTCGCAGTTCATGGACCAGATCAACCCCCTGGCCGAGATCACGCACAAGCGCCGCCTGTCGGCCCTCGGTCCCGGCGGTCTGTCGCGCGACCGCGCCGGCTTTGAGGTGCGCGACGTGCACTACACGCACTACGGCCGTCTGTGCCCGATCGAGTCGCCGGAAGGCCCGAACATCGGTCTGATTTCGTCGCTGTGCGTCTATGCGAAGATTTCGCCCATGGGATTCATCGAGACCCCCTACCGCACGGTGGAGAACGGCGTGATCGACATGGACAACGCGCACATCAAATATTACTCGGCCGAAGAGGAGGAGGGCAAGGTCGTGGCGCAGTCGAACGTGCCCATCGACGAGGAGGGTCACTTCCTCCAGCCCGACCGCATCAAGGCGCGCGAGGGTGCCGACTTCCCCGTGGTGACGGACAAGGAGGTGGACCTGATGGACGTGGCGCCGAACCAGATCGCTTCGATCGCCGCCAGCCTCATTCCGTTCCTGGAGCACGACGACGCCAACCGTGCGCTGATGGGTTCGAACATGATGCGCCAGGCCGTGCCCCTCGTGACGTGCGAGTCGCCGATCGTGGGTACGGGCATCGAGAAGGACATGATTTCGGACAGCCGCATCCAGATCGTCGCCGAGGGCGACGGCGAGGTGGTCTTCGCCGACGCCTCGAAGATCGAGATCCGCTACGAGCGTACGGAGGATGAGATCCTCACTTCGTTCGCACCCGAGGTCACGACCTACGTGCTGCCGCGCTACCGCCGTACGAACCAGAATACGTCGATCACGCTCAAGC
>VSOO01000091.1 GCA_009774895.1 Alistipes sp.
CTTCCCCGGTCGCACGACGATCGGCACGGCCGCGAACGAAAGACACAGCCCCGCGAACGGCCGCGGACACTGCGCCGCGGCCGAACCGCGGCAGCGCAAGAGCGTCGCAGCCGGAACCGGAGACGGTGCGGCGGATGTGCGGTCGGAACCGATGGAGGTGCAATGGCGGCGCAGTCGGAACTGCGGGAGGTGCAATGAAACCCCCGGGCGGCGGGCGGGGACAAAAAGCGACCTCCGGCACGCGGTTCGGCCCTATTTTTGAACCGCTCGCGCAGAGCGCCCCGGGACCGCACGATGCGGTCCGCAGGCGGCACAGCGCCGGGACGACGCACCCGGCCTCCGGGCACGAAATTTCAGGACGGCGGCGATGATACGCAAAATTGTCGGTTTTTACAGAGACGGATTCCGCGGCATGACCGTGGGACGGACGCTGTGGTGCATCGTGCTGCTCAAGCTGCTGCTGCTGTTCGGCGTGCTGCGCCCCTTTTTCTTCCGCGATCCGATGGCGGGCCGCAGCGCCGCGGAGTGCGGCACAGCGGTGCTGGAGCGGCTGACCGATGTCGAAAACCCATTATCCGACCCATGATAACCGATATTATGCAGACCGTAGAGTGGTCGCGGGCGCAATTCGCCCTCACGGCCATGTATCACTGGTGTTTCGTGCCGCTCACGCTGGGGCTGCTGGTGCTCATCGCCGTGATGGAGAGCGTGTGGTACCGCACGGGCGATGCGCGGTGGCTCCGCACGACGAAGTTCTGGATGCGGCTCTTCGGCGTGAACTTCGCCGTGGGCGTGGCGACGGGACTCGTGCTCGAATTCGAGTTCGGCACCAACTGGTCCAACTACTCCCACTTCGTGGGCGACATCTTCGGAGCGCCGCTGGCCATCGAGGGCATCGTGGCCTTCTTTCTCGAAACCACCTTCCTGGCCGTCATGTTCTTCGGCTGGGACCGCGTGAGCCGCGGCGCGCACCTGACCGCCACGTGGCTCACGGCCGTCGGCGCCGCGGTGTCGGCGCTCTGGATCCTGGTGGCCAACGCCTGGATGCAGTACCCCGCGGGCTGCACCTTCGATCCGGAACACGTGCGTTTCGAGATGACCTCCTTTACCGACGTGCTCTTCTCGCCCGTGGCGATCAACAAATTCACCCACACGCTCCTGTCGTCGTTCGCGCTGGCCGCGGTCTTCGTGACGGGCGTGAGCGCCTGGTACCTGCTGCGGGGCCGCGAGCGCGACATGGCGCGGCGCAGCATCGCGCTGGCCGCGGCCTTCGGATTCGCGGCTGCCGTGCTCACGGCCACCACGGGCGACCGGTCGGGCGCGGTCGTAGCCCGCGTGCAGCCCATGAAGCTGGCGGCGATGGAGGCGCTCTACGACGGACGCACGGAGGCGCCGCTCACGGTATTCGGCCTGCTGAAACCCGCCTCGCGCCTCGCGCCGGGCGAGAAACCCTACCGATTCGGCTTCGAGGTGCCGGGACTGCTCTCGGCGATGAGCTTCCGCGACACGAAAGCCTACGTGCCCGGCATCAACGACCTGCTCGCGGGCGACGCCGCACGGGGGCTGCTCTCCGCCGCGGAGAAGATGCGGCGGGGACGCGAAGCCGTGGCGGTGCTCGCCCGGTACCGCGACGCCCGGCGTGCGGGCGACGGCGCGGAGCTGGCGCGCCTCGGGGCGCTTTTCAATCCGGCGACACCCGACGGCCGGGCCTTCCTCGACGAGTACTTCGCCTACCTCGGCTACGGATACCTCCGCAGCGAGCAGGAGCTGGTGCCCTGCGTGCCGCTCGTCTTCTACGCGTTCCGCGTGATGGTGGGCGTGGGCGTGCTGCTGCTGCTCTTCTTCGCCGCGGTGTGGCACCTCAACCGCCGCGACCGCCTCGCACGCCACCGGTGGCTGCTGCGCACGGCGGTGGCGGCCGTGCCGCTGACCTACCTCGCCTCGCAGGCCGGATGGGTCGTGGCCGAAGTCGGACGGCAGCCCTGGGCCATACAGAACCTCATGCCCGTGCGGGTGGGCGTGACGGACGTGCCGCCCACCTCGGTCGGCGTCACCTTCGGCCTCTTCGTCGTGCTCTTCACGCTGCTGCTGGCCGCCGAACTATGCATCATGTTCCGACAGATCGAACGGGGCCCCGACGGGCCCGAAAAGGATTGAATCATGGATACGCTCGTTTTCCTGCAACACTACTGGTGGTTTCTGATCGCGCTGCTGGGGGCGGTGCTGGTCTTCCTGCTCTTCGTGCAGGGCGGCCAGGGGCTGCTGCCGCAGCTCGCACGCTCCGAGGCGGAGCGCACGGCGCTCCTCGCGTCGCTGGACCACAAATGGGAGCTGACCTTCACGACGCTCGTCGTCTTCGGCGGCGCCTTCTTCGCGTCGTTTCCACTCTTCTACGCCGTCAGCTTCGGCGGCGCATGCTACGTGTGGCTGGCGCTCCTCCTCCTCTTCGTGATGCAGGCCGCGGCGTTCGGATTCCGAGGCAGGGAGGGCAGCCTCTACGGACGCCGGACCTACGACGCCGTGCTGGCGGTCGGCGGCACGGGCTCGCCCTTTCTGCTGGGCACGGCGCTCGGCACGCTCTTCACCGGAGCACCCTTCGTGGTGAACCGCTTCGGCATGGCCCGAACGGACGGCGACCTCTTCATCGCCCGGTGGACATCGCCCTGGCACGGACTGGAGGCGCTGGCCGACTACCGCAATGCGGCGCTCGGCCTGGCCCTCGTCTTCCTCTCGCGGCTGCTGGCCTGCCACTACTTCCTCTCCGCCGTGGCCGACCCCGCGCTGCGCGAGCGCGCACGCCGGCGGTCGCTGCCTGCCGCCGCGCTCTTTCTCGCGGCTTTCGGACTCTTTTTCGCAGGGGTGGCGAGCGCCGCGGGCTACGGCGCCGATCCCGCAACGGGCACCGTCTCCCTCGTGGAGGGCAAGCTGCTCCTCAACCTGCGCCAGATGCCCCTCGCGGCGGTCCTTGCGGCGGGCGGCGTCGCCGCGCTCGCATGGGGCGTGGCAGCCGGGGCGCGCGGCAGCCGCCGCGCGCTGTGGGCGAGCGGCGCAGGAAGCGTCGCAACGGTGCTGGCCCTGCTGCTCGCCGCGGGATGGAACGACACGGCCTACTACCCCTCGCTGTCCGACATGCAGTCGTCGCTCACGATCCGCAACTCCTCGTCGAGCCGCTTCACGCTGCGCGTGATGGCCGTCGTGTCGCTCCTGCTGCCGGTCGTCGCGGGTTACGTCGCCTACGCATGGCGTGCGGTGGCGCGCCCGCCCCGGCCCCACGACGCGGCATAGGACGGGGTCCGCGGACGATGTGTCCGCGGACCCCGCAGCATCTCCCGGCACGGCCGGCTACTCCCCGTCGCCGAAGGGACGGCGGTTCTGGCACACGTCCTCGAAAGCGAGGCCCTTTTCGTAGGTGCGCATGGCGCGGCGGCTCATGCCCATCGACGAGAAGCCGCCGTCGTGGTAGAGGTTCTGCATGGTCACCTTGCGCGTGAAGTCCGAAAAGAGCGTCAGCACGTAGTCGGCGCACTCCTCGGCCGAAGCGTTGCCCAGGGGCGACATGCTCTCGGCGAACTCCATCAGCTCGCCCATGCCCAGCACGCCCCGGCCCGCCGTGGTGGGTGTGGGCGACTGCGACACGGTGTTGATGCGCACATGCTTCTCGCGGCCGTAGATGTAGCCGAAGCTGCGGGCGATGGATTCGAGCAGCGCCTTGGCGTCGGCCATGTCGTTGTAGCCGTACAGCGTGCGCTGCGCGGCGATGTAGGAGAGCGCCACGATCGAGCCCCACTCGTTGAGCGCATCCTTCTTGCGCACGGCCTGTATGGCCTTGTGGAACGAGATGGCCGAGATGTCGAGCGTCTTCTGGAGGTAGTCGTAGTCCAGATCGTCGTAGGTGCGCCCCTTGCGCACGTTGGGCGACATGCCGATCGAGTGGAGCATGAAGTCGAAACGCCCGCCGAAGTGCTCGGTCGTGCGGTCGATCAGCCGTTCGAGGTCCTCGACGCGCGTGGCGTCGGCCGGCACGACGATCGTGCCGCACTTCTCGGCCAGGCGGTCGATCGTACCCATGCGGATCGACACCTCGGTATTCGTCAGCACGATTTCGGCGCCCTCCTCGACCGCGCGTTCCGCGACCTTCCAGGCGATGGACTGTTCGTTGAGCGCCCCGAAGATGAGGCCCTTTTTTCCTTTCAGCAGATTCGTTGCCATAATTGCATTCATTAACCCGTTTTACCTTTTCGTCGCGCAACCCTTGCGCCGGCCGCGGAGACACCGCTCCGGCCGGAAAAGGGCGGTTGCGCTCGCCCTTTGGGATATAAATCCGGACAAATGTAACAAAAATCCGCTTCCCCGGTGCATTCCGACCCAAACTTTTCGCACGGCGCCGCCGCCGCGCGTGCCGCTGCGGACGCCCCGATACCCCGTTCGGACACCGCAGCGGCAAGCGCAGTGCGGATTTCGCATCGTTTCGTCGCGCACGCTCCCATTCCGCGTCGGAAGTGCGTCGGAAAGGGGTTTATAAAATAATTTATTCGATAAAATATAATTAATTATTAACTAAATTCTTTTCTTCTCCGTCGGATCGGTGTAACTTTACGCTTCGCAAAGCCTTTGTTTATGAAAAATTCGGAGTACATGCGTCTGCGCCGCGAGTTCATCTGCGACGTGACCCGGCTTCTGTACGATCCGGGGAGTCACACCCGCAGCAAGATGTGGATATGGAGGAATTTCATCCTTCCCGTACTCGGCATAGGATACCAAACCTACCTCAAGGAGTCGAAAGCCGACGTGGCATTCGACACCGACCGCATGTCGCGCCTGGTCGCCGCCTTCGAGCTGCTCACCGAGCGCGGACACCAGGCCCTCGGCCGCACCGCCGCACGACCGCGCGTTCCCGGCACGGCCGAAACCGAAGGGCCCATGCCCTGCACGAGAGAGGAGGTGGAGGCATGAGCGCGCTGAAACCCGAACAACTGGAGACGGGCGAACTTTATCTGTTCGCTCCGGACGCGGGCGGCGAGCGGATATGGGGCCTGTTCGATGCGACGGAGCCCGGGGGCCGCATCCGGCTGGAGGTGGCGAGCCGCGATTTCGAACACTTCGACCTCCGCATCGTGCTGCCCGACGGATGGCGGGCCGTGCGTGCGGCCTCGCGCAACGAACTGCGCGACTTCGCGTTCAACTGGGGCTATGCTCGACGCTGAGCACCGCACCGCAGGAGCGGATTTCAGCCGCCGGCAGTCGCCCGCGATTCCGGCCTCGCACGGGAAAAAGCACGGGAAGAGAGAAAAATATGCCGATTTTTTTTGCCAGCCGCCGCAACTCTTGTATCTTTGCGGTCGCAGTTTACGATCCGGCACGCCGGACGGCTGCGGCGACGGGAGCCTTCTCGGCTGAGGGGCTCCCGGATCAAACCCGAGGAGAGGTGCAGGAGTGGTTGAACTGGCCCGCCTGGAAAGCGAGTAAACGTCAAAAGCGTTTCAGGGGTTCGAATCCCCTCCTCTCCGCCGAGCCCCGCGATTCCAGTGGGCAGAATCCGCAAGATCAAGGTCTTGCGGATTTTTCTTTTCCCGTCGAACACCCGGAAAAACGCGTATTGCTGACGGCGCCCGGCGGAAACGAAAAGATGCGAAAACACTTGGACGCGCATCCTTTCCCTGGCCCCGAAAACAGGAAGACAGCGCGGGAAAGGCGGGCATTATGATCCGGAAGCGGTCCGTGGCTGCTCCCTTAAGTTTCCGTCCGAAGCCGGACATTCGAACCGGATTTGCGGGATGCGACGTCCCGACGCAGCGATTATCCCCAACTTTTCGCTAATTTTGCCGCGCCGGCGGACTTACCACACCCCGCCGCCCGACTACTCATGACCGAACTCGCGATCTTCGACCTCGACGGCACCCTGCTCGACACCATCGGCGACCTGGCCGTCGCATGCAACGCGGCACTGGCCCTCAGGGGTCTGCCGCAGCACTCCTACGAGGAGTATTGCGGTTTCGTAGGCAACGGCATCCTCCGCCTCGTGGAGCGCGCCCTGCCCGAACCCCTGCGAACGCCCCACACCGTCGCCGCCGTGCGCCGCGACTTCGTGGAGTACTACACCGCGCACATCGACCTCAGGACGCGCCCCTACGAGGGCATTCCGGAGCTGCTCCGCACGCTCGCCGCCCGGGGTGTGCGGCTCGCCGTGGCCTCGAACAAGTTCCAGGCAGGCACCTCGAAGCTCGTCGCACGCTTCTTTCCCGACGTGGAGTTCGCCGCCGTGCTGGGCCAGCGCGAAGGCGTGGCCCTGAAACCCGATCCGGCCGTCGCGGAGGAGATTCTGCAACGGGTGCCCGTGCCGCGCGACCGGGTGCTCTTCGTCGGCGACTCGGGCATCGACATGCAGACGGCCGCAGCCGCCGGCATACGCTCGGTGGGCGTTACGTGGGGGTTCCGCGCCCGAAAGGAGCTCGTG
>VSOO01000092.1:0-3475 GCA_009774895.1 Alistipes sp.
CAGATACGCCCAAGAACAGAACGAAGGAACCGAAAGAGAAACGGCCCCCCGATACCGGTAAGCGCGGAGCTATTAAAAGTATCGAGAGCTACACAATGAAACAAAAGAGCGAAGCGGCCGTGGTTACGCAGACCGAACAAAAGGAGGAAGCGACGATGACGGAAGAAGTAAATACGGATAGCGATACGGAAACAGACGTTACCGAGGAACCGGCGGCCGACCCTTACAGGTGGCGTTATATTTTCGGAATTTTGCTACTTTTGGCGGTCGCTTTTTTCTTCCTTCGGAAGGCGAAAGTATTTAGAGCCGTAGCCGCGCTCTTTCGGAAGTTGTTTTAGTGGCGGAAAAGAAAAGCACCCAAAAGGGCCTTAATTGGGTTCCTTTTTGGGTGCCTTGCTTGTAAAACCTTAATAACTAAGGTTGTCAGCGGAGGGAGAGGGATTCGAACCCCCGGAGCCTTGCAGCTCAACGGTTTTCAAGACCGCCGCAATCGACCACTCTGCCATCCCTCCGACACAAAAGTACAATCTATTTCCCGGTTTGCCAAATCTTCACCGCTCTTTCTTCGTCCGCGCGCGGCGGGGCCGCATGTCCGGCTGCATCGGCGCGCCGTAACCGTCCCATAACGGCCCCGTGACCATTCCGTAGCTGTCACGCAACCATCTTGCAGCCGCCCCGTGACCGTCCTGTGACTGTCTTGCGACCGTCCTGTGACGGCCCCGCGACCGCCGGCCGGCGGCATCGTATTTGGAATGAGCGAATTTGGAGCGGGAAATTTTGCGGTCTCGGATATTATGACTATTTTTGTGCGGTTTCGGATGGCGGAACGGAGCCCGGTGTGCCGGGCGGCGGCCGCGCTTCCTCTCCGCCGTGGTGTGTTCGGCGGAAAAACCGATGGGGCGCCGTCGCAAGGGCCGGTAACGCTTGAGGCGGGCCGTATGGGATTCCGGCAGGACCGGAGTGAAAACTATTAACCAGGGGGCTGAAATCCCCCCCCCATTGATTTTTTTGCCATGCACAAGACATTGCTCATCCTGTCGTCCCTCGTGATCGCGCTCGTCGCGGTGGGGTTCATGCATCCGCACATCGTGCGGATCGCCAAGCTCAAGCAAATCGTGGACAAGCCCAATGCCCGCAAGCTCCAGAAGGAGCCCGTGGCGATTCTGGGCGGTGTGCTGGTCTTCTTCGGCATCATCCTCAGCACGGCCATTCTCGATATGGTGGGCGACTGCTCGTCGCTCTTCGTGGTGATCGCCGCCATGATGATCATGCTCTATACGGGTACGATGGACGACATTCTGAACCTGCGGCCCTCCACGCGTTTCGTGTCGCAGATCTTCGCCGTGTGCCTGCTGATCTTCGCGGGCGACTACGGTCTGGACAACCTCCACGGTCTGTGGGGCGTGTGGGGCCTGCCCCGCGCGGTCGCGGTGCCGCTCACGATCTTCGCATGCGTGGGCATCATCAATGCCCTGAACCTGATCGACGGCGTGGACGGCCTCTCGTCGGGCTTCTGCATCATGGCCAGCCTCATATTCGGCACCGTGTTCCTGCGCAGCGGCAGCAGCCTGGCGCTCGGCGTGCTGGCGTTCTCCACGGTCGGTGCGCTCATCCCCTTCTTCATGCACAACGTCTTCGGCCTCAGGTCGAAAATGTATATCGGCGACGGCGGCACGCTCGTCATGGGCGTGGTGATGTCGGTGTTCGTCATGCGGACCGTGCAGTCGGCGCAAATCGGACAGCTGTTCGACACCCGCGGCCTCTCGGTCGTGGCTTTCACGCTGGCCGTGCTCTCGATTCCCGTGTTCGACACGGTGCGCGTCATGTGCATGCGCATGCTGCGCGGACAGTCGCCGTTCCATCCCGACAAGACGCACCTCCACCACCTCTTCATCGAGATGGGCAACTCGCACATCGTCACGACCTTTCTCGTGCTGACGTGCAACGCGCTGGTCGTGTTGCTGTGGGCCTGCGCGGCCTGCCGCGGCCTGTCGCCCGAGGGGCAGGTGTGGCTGGTGACGCTGGCGGGGCTCTTCTTCACGTGGGGCGTCTACGGCGGCGTGAGGCTGCTCCAGCGTCGCGCGCCCGAGGCGTTCCGCAGCCTGGTGGCGTTCAACCTCCGCACGCGTCCGCGTCGCGACGGGGTGTTCCGCACGATACAGCAGGTGATCGACCGACTCTGATTCTTCGTTTCTACTCCGAATGCTACTGTGCGCCCGCGGATTCGTCGCGAGGGGCCGGCGCCGGTGTGCGTTTTCGCTTTCGTTGCGGAGGCGGTGTGCATTGGTGTGCGGCCGGCGCCGGTGCGCCGGCTGATTCGTCGCGGAAGGCAGCACGGCAGGCGGGCGGACGACGGGGGATTTCCTCGAATGCACGGATGAGCTGCGGGTCTGCCGGCTGCGGCGGAGTTCGCGGGTGCGTGCCGGAGCCGTGCCCGATTTTGCCGGAGCATACGCACGAAAAAAATGCGGCTTCCGCCATCGGAAGCCGCAGGAGTGTTGCGCGGACGCATCCGCCGGTTTGTAGCCCCACCGCGACTCGAACGCGAATTTAGGGTTTAGGAAACCCTCGTTCTATCCCTTGAACTATGGAGCCTTATGTGGCCGCAATCCTCCGTTTCGGGCGGTCGGCGCAGGCGTATCGGGCGCCCCGCACCGTCCGCGACCTTGCGGCGGAAAAATTTTGCGGTGCACGACCTCCGACGGTCGCGCACCGCAAAGATAAGCAAAGTCGCGCGCAGAAACAAACCGTAAGTTCGCTTTTTGCGTCTGCCGGTCCGGGTCGGCCGGGTCGCGCCGTCGTCCGGCTCGGCGGAAACGTGCGTTTCCCCGCTCCGGCGATGCCCGGAGGCATGCGGCCTGGTGAAATCCCCTGCTTCGGCCGGGACGCCGCATCCGGGCGGAACCGAAGTTCGCCGTCCGGTCATGCGGCCGTTGTGCGGCTGCGCGGATCGAGCCGGGAGGCCGGGGAGTTCCGGGCGCGGAGGGATCAGAAGCGCAGGTTCACACCCAGCGAGAAGGTGTGGGCCTCGGCCGTGTAGTTGCCCGCGAAGGCGCTCGTGGCGGCCCGTTGTGCGGCGGCGGCATCGAGTCCCTGCGCCATGCCGGTCTTCACCAAAAGCGGATTGGTGTAGGGGTAGGAGCCCGTGCGTTCCGGGTCGGCCGAGCGCACGTAGCCGTAGGCCAGATCGATCGAAAGCCAGCGCACGGGGCGGAACGAGAGACCTGCGGTGTAGGCCATCTTGGTCATCGAGGGGGTCTCGGGATTGAGGTAGTCGCTGCTTACGGGGCTCTCGTCCACGTACATACCCATGCGGGCCGTCATCCAGCGGAACGCATGGTACTGGCCGCCGAAGCGGAACGCAAGCGTGTTCGAGTAGTTTTTGCGGCTGGCCGGCATGTCGTAGATCGAGTTGCCCGCCTCGTCGAGGAAAGCCACGTCGAGCTGGTCGTAGGCGCTCCACAACACGAATTGC
>VSOO01000092.1:3485-6349 GCA_009774895.1 Alistipes sp.
TATTGCAGGTCGGCCGAGAACTCCCACTTGGGCACGGGGCGGAAGCTTGCGCCCCAGGTGAGCGTGGCCGGGAGCGGCAGCTCGGTGCGCACCGCTGCGCGGTTCATGTCGGGCAGCAGTTGCAGTTGCGTGTTGAGTGCGCCCAGGGCCGCAGCGATCGCAGGATCGTCGATCATGCGCAGGGCGGCGGTGCCGTCCGTGACCTTCATGCGGAGCTTCGAGCGGTAGGAGAAGCCGAGCGACCATTCGTCGTTGATGTCCCACATGACGCCGAGGTTCACGCCCACGGCCATTTTCGCCTTGCCCTCGAGGGCGATCGACATCAGGCTGCGGTCGCCGGCGCCGGCGAAGAGTGCGGGCGCACCCGGCTGGGCCTGTTGCAGCACGGCGTCGAGCAGCGCATTGGTCTGTGCTCCCGCCGGAAAGAGCGCGCGCGACAGGTCGAAGCTGCCCCACGTGAGCATCAGACCCGCACCCACCGACACGTGTTTGCCGATGCGGAACGAGACCGTGGGCTGGAGGTTGTAGGCCTTGAGGTTGATCGACTGGATCAGATGGGCTCCGGCCCAGTCGTCGCCCCAGTTCATGCTCGAACCGAAAGGCGTGTTGAACACCAGACCCGCCGACATCCAGGGCGTGGGTTTGAAATTGGCGTAGACGTAGAGGGGTGTCGAGAGGTCGTTGTCGGACTTGAAATGGCTCTGCGGCGTGCCCGCGTAGTCGGGCAGCGAGGTGTAGCTGGCCTTCGCGGCGATGCCCGTGACACCGGCCGAGAAGTCGAAGAACTCGTTCTGGAATGCGGCGGCGGCGGGGTTGAACCACAGCGACTCGGAGTTGAGTTTCATGGCCGTGCCCACGTGGGCCATACCGTTCTGTTTCGAGGAGAGGTTGTTTACCTGATACCCCTCCGCACGGGCCGCCACGACTGCGGCTGCGGCCGCGAAAAGGAGGATGATTTTCTTCATGTTCGGAGTGTTTGGTTTGCACTGGGCGCCTCCGTGCGGAGACGCGAAATCGCGGCAAAAGTAGAAAAACAATCGCCGACGCCCAAATATTGTGGACGAAAATTCCGAAAAACTATCCTGAATGACCTACTTTTGTCCGATCTTTCGGGGCGGGCCCTGCGGTCGCGCCGGCGTGTGGGGTGGAGTGCGCGGGGGCGGTCCGGTCCCGATTCAGGGCTCCGGATCCGGTCCCGGTGCGGGGCTTCGGTGCGTCCGGGCCTGGTGTGCGGCCTCGGTGGTAGCCTCGATGTCCGGCCTCAGAATGCGGTCTCGGTGCGGGGGCCTGATGCGGGGCTCCGGTGTGTCGCCTCTGTATCCGGTCCCGGAGCCGGCACAGATGTCCCGTTCCGGCCCGGCGGCCGGTTCGGGGGCCGTTGCCGGGCCGAACGCGGGGAACATGCACGCAAGACATGTCCCCCGCGTTGTCCGGACGTGCTTCGCGCCGGGCTTACAGCGCGAGCGGCTCGCCCCGGTAGAAATCGAGGATTTTGCAGCGGAACAGGTACTCGTATTTCGAGCGGATCAGTTCCGATTCGGCGCGAAGCATGCGGGTGCGGGCGTCGTTGTAGTCGAAGAGGGTCGAGCGGCCCGCCTCGGCGCGCTCCTCCTCGAACCGGAAAGCCGTGCGGGCCGATTCGAGCGCCGTGGCGGCCGACCGGAACTTCATGCGCGCGGCATCGGCGCCGTACCATGCCTGTTCGATCTCCTTGCGGAGGTTCTGCTGTGCCTCGGCCAGGGCCAGTTCGCGGCTGCGGACGTTCAGGGCCGCCGAGCGGATGCCGTTGCGCGTCGCCCGGCGGTTGAACAGGGGGATCTGCACCGAGAGTCCGACGTATTCGTTGCCGTTGTTGCGCAGCTGGTCCCAGAAGTTGGTGTTCACGGCGCCCGTGGCGTAGGTGCGGTAGACGTTCGTGCCGTAGCCGCCGCTGAGCATGATCGAGGGCCAGAGGGCCGAGCGTGCCGTGCGCAGGGCGTTTTCGCTGCCGGCCAGCCGTAGCCGCTCGGCGCGCACCGCGGGCCGGAAGGTCTCGGCATAGTCGTAGATCGCATCGGGACCCGCGGCCGGCAGGGGGGTGTCGGGCGTGAGGTCGTCGGCCCCGGGGGCGGCGATGTCGAAGCCTGCGGCCGAGGGCCGGTTGAGGGCCTGGCTCAGGTCGAGCAGCGCGAGCGTGAGGGCGTTGCGGGCTTCGGTGAGGGCCAGCTCGTCGGCCGCACGGAGTGCCTCGCTTTCGTAGCGGGCCGAAACGGGATTGCGGCCCGTCTCCACGAGCAGGCGGCTGCGCTCGGCCTGGCGCGTGCTGAGGTCGAGCTGGTGTTCGGCGACGGCCGTGAGCTCCTTCTGGAAGAGCACTTCGAGGTAGAGGGTCATGATCCGCACGGCCAGGTCCTCGCGCATGCGCTCGCAGTCGGCCGTGGCGGCCGCGAGGTCGAGCTTCGCGCCCTTGATCCGGCGGTTGATGCGCATCCCCTGGAACACGGGCACCGAGGCCGAGACGCCCAGCGATCCCGAGAGCTGCGTGTTGTCCACATAGGTGCCGTCGCGCGAGGGGCCGCGGCCGAAGTAGATGTTCGTGCCGAGCGAGGCGTTCAGATCGGGCAGTCGGCTGTTGCGTTCGGTGGATAGCTCCGTTTCGCGCTGTGCGATCTCCACTTCGCACCGCCGCACGTCGAGGTTGTTGCGGCGGGCATAGTCGATGCACTGTTCGAGGGTCCAGGGGCCGGCGGGCTCCTCGGGCGCGGTAAGGGCCCGGGCGGGGGCGCCCAGCAGCAGTGCGCCCAGCAGCAGGTACAGGGTCTTTTTCATGCCGATCGGGTTTTTAGCGGGTGGCGGTGCTGCGTATGCGGTCGCTCTCCTCCATG
>VSOO01000093.1 GCA_009774895.1 Alistipes sp.
TCTTCCGGCGCCGCCCGATCCTTTGGACGATGCAGACTTCGCAGCTTCAGGCGTCCCTGATCCCGTAGGGATGCCGCCACTTGGCAGGGGAGGGGAAAAGATGATGTAAAGGAGGTGGCCGGAGGAAATCAGACGTAGAAAAGCTGTGTACGCATTTTCTGTGGCGAGCGGCAAAACCAACTCCTGTAAGAGCTTTGCACGGAATATACAATAAGGTGGAGTGGCTGATTTTTGGGGGAGGGCGGATTTCGTTGGACTTATTATTTGACTTGAGGCATCATGTACCGTCCGCTTCTTTTTGTTTATTCGCACAGAAGTGGCGCAAATTGCGAAAGTTTCGTAAAGCCGAGTGCGGCGTTGAACGAAATTCGGACATTGCCGAAGTGAGAAGATTCAGCAGAAGGCCAACGTTTTCGATAAGGCGTGCGTAGCGCCGAACGAGGAGCGGAGGTGTTGCCGAAGCGTGGAAACAAGCGTGAAAATGAGCATAAAGCAAACCCCGGAATACAGCGCTATGACTGTATTCCGGGGTGTCTGCCAATGTGCGGTCATCCGCTTGCTGACGGGATTGAAGCCTTACCTTGCGCGCCGGTCGAAGCGACCGGTGCGGCTCGGGCGCGGAGCGGAAGCGGCGGCCGCGAGCAGGAATGTTACTTGTTGTTGTAGGCGGCCATCTTCTGGATCAGCATGATGACCTTGTTCGAGTAACCCCACTCGTTGTCGTACCACGATACCAGCTTCACGAAGTTGGCGTTGAGCGCGATGCCGGCCTTGGCGTCGAAGATCGACGTGCGTGCGTCGCCCGTGAAGTCGCTCGATACGAGGTCCTCGTCCGTGTAGCCGAGGATGCCCTTCAGCTCGTTCTCCGAAGCCTTCTTGACTGCTGCCTTGATCTCGTCGTAGGTTGCGCCCTTCTCCAGACGGCAGGTGAGGTCTACGACCGAAACGTCCAGCGTCGGCACGCGGAACGACATGCCCGTCAGTTTGCCGTTCAGTGCGGGGATCACCTTGCCTACGGCCTTTGCGGCGCCGGTCGAGGAGGGGATGATGTTGCCGCCGGCAGCACGGCCGCCGCGCCAGTCCTTCATCGAGGGGCCGTCCACGGTCTTCTGCGTGGCGGTGGTGGCGTGCACGGTGGTCATGAGACCCTCGATCAGGCCGAAGTTGTCGTTGATGACCTTGGCCAGCGGTGCGAGGCAGTTCGTGGTGCACGATGCGTTCGATACGATCTGCTGACCGGCATAGGTGTCGCTGTTCACGCCGCAGACGAACATCGGCGTGTCGTCCTTCGAGGGGGCCGACATGACGACGTACTTGGCACCGGCGGCGATGTGGGCCTCGGCCTTCTCCTTGGTGAGGAACAGACCGGTGGATTCCACGATGTACTCGGCGCCCACCTCGTTCCAGCGGAGCTGCGAGGGATCCTTTTCGGCGGTCACGCGGATGGCGCGGCCGTTTACGATCAGCTGGCCGTCCTTCACATCGACCGTGCCGTTGAAGTGACCGTGTACGGAGTCGTACTTGAGCATGTAGGCCATGTAGTCCACCGGCACGAGGTCGTTGATTCCTACGACTTCGACCGTGTCGGCGTTGTTGCACGCTGCGCGGAACACCAGGCGGCCGATGCGGCCGAAACCGTTGATACCAATCTTGATCTTTGACATAGTTTTATTGATTTATGAGTTGAACTTTCCGTTTATATGTAATACAAAAATATACACTTTAAATATCTTTCGCAAATTAAAAAATACAATTTTGGCCTCCGGCCGCAACTTTGGGGCCGTGCGCGACGTACGGGCCGTCCGCGGGCATGCGCCGGTGCGACCGCCTGCGGACAGGGGCCCTGCCGGGGTGCCGGAGCCGCCTGGCGGGCGTGCGGAATAGCCTCCCGGGAGGCGCAGGCACGCATGGATCGGGCGGCGGCATGCGTGTGGGCGGGCTGTGCGGCTGCGGCGACGACCGCAGCGCGGCACAGACGTGTACGGCGAATCAGCGAATCAGCGAATCAGGGGTCCGGCGGGTCAGCGGGTCGGTCGTGCGTCCCGTGCCTCCTTTGCGTCCTGCCCGACCGGAGGGCGCACCGGAAGCCGACCCGGGCGCGCTGTCGGCTGCGGGCTCAGGCGCGGCGTGCGCGTTTGGCCATGGCCGAGGCGAAGACGAAGTCGTTGAGTTCGCGGTTGTCCGCATGGAGAATCTCCTCCTTGGTGCCCTCCCACCATTTGCGTCCTTGGTGGATGTATACAATCTTCTCGCCGATCTCCATGACCGAGTTCATGTCGTGGGTGTTGATGATGGTGGTGATGTTGTACTCCTGGGTGATTTCGTGGATCAGGTTGTCGATGACCACCGAGGTCTGGGGGTCGAGTCCCGAGTTGGGCTCGTCGCAGAACAGGTATTTGGGGTTCAGCACGATGGCCCGGGCGATGGCCACGCGCTTGATCATGCCGCCCGAGAGCTCGGCCGGATATAGCCGGTTGGCGTCGGCGAGGCGCACGCGGCGCAGGCAGAAATCGACGCGTTCGCGTTTTTCGGCCGCGCTCTGGTCGGTGAACAGGTCGAGGGGCAGCCGCACGTTCTCCTCGACGGTCGAGGAGTCGAGCAGGGCGCCGCCCTGGAAGATCATGCCGATGTCGCGGCGGATGGCCTTGCGTTCGCGGAATCCGAGGTGCGTGAAGTCGGTGTCGTCGTAGCGCACGCGGCCCGAGTCGATCTCGTGGAGCCCCACGAGGCACTTGAGCAGCACGGTTTTGCCCGAGCCGCTGCGGCCGATGATCAGGTTGGTCTTGCCGGTGTCGAAACCGACCGTGATGTCGTCGAGCACGGTGCGTCCGTCGAACGACTTGACGAGGTGTTCCGCTTGGATCATATCAGCAGGATCTGGGTGAGGATGAGGTTGAAAATCATGATGACGATCGAGCAGGCCACCACGGCGTGGGTCGAGGCGCGCCCCACTTCGAGCGAATTGCCCTTGG
This sequence comes from Alistipes sp., assembly GCA_009774895.1. Lineage (GTDB taxonomy): Bacteria > Bacteroidota > Bacteroidia > Bacteroidales > Rikenellaceae > Alistipes. The sequence continues at coordinate 2,973 of VSOO01000093.1, forward strand.
CGTAGTAGCCGAAGAAGGCCGAGACCGAAGCGATGATGAAGGCGAATACGGCGGTTTTGATGAGCGAGTAGACGATCGAGTAGGTGCGGAAGTCGAGCATCAGGCCCTCGACGTACTCCGCCGGGATCATGATGCCCGTGAGGGCCGATATGCCCCAGCCGCCCGCCACGCCGATCAGGATCGACAGGACGGTGAGGAACGGGAAGAAGAGCACGGCGGCCACGATCTTGGGCAGTATGAGGTACGATGCCGAGTTCACGCCCATGATTTCGAGCGCGTCGATCTGCTCGGTGATGCGCATGGTGCCGATTTCGGAGGCGATGTTCGACCCCACCTTGCCCGAGAGGATGAGCGCCACGACCGTCGAGGAGAATTCGAGGATCATGGTCTCGCGCGTGGCGTAGCCCACGAGCGAGCGCGGAATGAAGGGCGAGTCGAGGTTGATGCACATTTGCAGCGTGATGACCGCTCCGATGAATACCGAGATGATGGCCGTGAGGCCGATCGAGTTGAGTCCGAGCGCCTCCATTTCGAAGAGGATGCGCCTGCGGTAGATGGAGCCTTTCTCCGGCCGGGAGAAGACTTTGCCCATCAGAATGAAATAGCGGCCTGTTTGTTCGAATATCCGTAACATAACCCGTGTTTGAGCCGTGGCGTGCGCGCCGGTTGCGGGCGTGCGCCGCAGCGGTTACCGTTCGTCGTGCGTCTCCTCGAATTCCACGTAGTCGCCCACGTCGCTCGCCACCCGCTTTTCGGGTGCGTCGGAGGTGCGTCGGATCCGCACCGTGCCCGTGCGCTGCGAGCGCTCCCCGGCCCGGCGGCCGAAAGGCTCTTCGCCGGTGCGGCCGAACTGCTTCTCCATGCCTTCGCGCAGCTTGCGGATGCGCCAGCGGAACAGCAGCGTGAGCACCACGCCCAGCACGAGCATGCCGAGCAGGAAGTAGAGTATGAAGAGTGCGATGCCCTTCAGCAGTGCCGGAGCCGTCAGCGCCAGGATCACGAGGATCAGGCAGGTGAGGGGATTGCGCCGGATGAACTGGACGAGCGCGTCGAGAATTGCCGTGAGTATGCCCATGAATCGAAAAAAATTAACCCTACAAAGGTAATAAAATTATGCAAAAGTATGATGTCCCGGAGTTTTTCGTCCGCGAGATTTGCCGCCCGCGTGCGGGCTTCCGCGCCGGACGGCTGAAATTAAGTGCGTGCGACATGATGGGTATTTCGATTAAATGTCGTAAATTTGGTCCGTTGAAACAAAAATCATCGTCCGTACAATATGCTGACCGAACTCACCGCCGTCTCGCCCGTAGACGGCCGTTACCGTAGTAAAACGGAGAAACTCGCCGATTATTTTTCGGAACAGGCCCTGATCCGCTACCGCATCCGGGTCGAAGTGGAATATTTCATCGCCCTGTGCGAAATCCCGCTGCCGCAGCTCGCGGGCGTGAGCGCGGCGCAGCGCGAGGCCCTGCGGGGCCTCTACCGCGACTTCACGGCGGCCGACGCCGCGCGTGTGAAGGAGATCGAGGCGGTGACCAACCACGACGTGAAGGCCGTGGAGTACATCATCAAGGAGAAGATGGACGCCCTCGGGCTGGCCGGCGTGAAGGAGTTCGTGCACTTCGGTCTGACGTCGCAGGACATCAACAACACGGCCGTGCCCCTCTCGATCCGCGAGGCGCTCGATGCGGTGTACTATCCCGCCGTCGAGGAGGTGCGCGACAAGCTGGCCGCCATGGCCGACGAGTGGCGCGGCGTGCCGATGCTGGCGCGCACGCACGGACAGCCGGCGTCGCCGACCTCGCTGGGGAAGGAGTTCATGGTCTTCGTCGAGCGGCTCGAAAAGCAGCTGGCCATGCTGCACGCCATCGCCGTGCCGGCCAAGTTCGGCGGTGCGACGGGCAACTTCAACGCCCACCATGCGGCCTATCCCCGCTACGACTGGGCGGCGTTCGCCGACCGTTTCGTGAACGAGACGCTGGGGCTCTGCCGCTCGCGCTACACCACGCAGATCGAGCATTACGACAACCTGGCGGCCATCTTCGACAACCTGCGCCGCATCGACACGATCCTCACCGACTTGTGCCGCGACATGTGGATGTATATTTCGGAGGAGTACTTCAAGCAGCGGATCAAGCCCGGCGAGGTGGGATCGAGCGCCATGCCCCACAAGGTGAATCCGATCGATTTCGAGAATGCCGAGGGCAACTTCGGCATCGCGGGCGCCGTATACGGACACCTGTCGTCGAAGCTCCCCGTATCGCGTTTGCAGCGCGACCTCACGGACTCGACCGTGCTGCGCAACGTCGGCGTGCCGATGGGCCATTCGCTGATCGGTCTGCTGTCGCTGCTCAAGGGGTTGAACAAGGTGATCCTGAACGAGGCGGCGCTGGAGCGCGACCTGGAGAACAACTGGGCCGTGGTGGCCGAGGGCATCCAGACCGTTCTGCGCCGCGAGGGTTATCCCAAGCCCTACGAGGCGCTGAAGGCCCTCACGCGCACCAACACCCATGTGACGGCCGAGTCGATCGCCGAGTTCATCGCCACGCTCGACGTGTCGGAGGAGGTGAAGCAGGAGCTGCGCGCGCTCTCGCCGCAGACTTATACGGGCATCTTCCGGTAGGAGGGTGCGACCTGTGTTACGGGCGGGGTGCTGCGGCATCCCGCCTTTTTTGTGCGTCCGGGCTGCCGGTTACTTTGGCACGCGCTTTGCAAATACACATCTCGCCGTACGGGAACACCCCGATACGGTGAGGTTTCTTCATTTATTAAGTTTGGGTTAGTAGTTTACGGGGGCCCGGCTCCCGGAGGCGGCAGGCAATCGCGAGATTCCCTGCCGTTTTTTTGTCCGGCGGCGCTGTGCGTCGGGAGCTTGCGTCGGGGCGGAGCGGTTTGCGCGACGCATTCGGTCGCAGTTTCGGTACGTACGGTCCCCTGTGCGATTTGCGGCACGGCTTTTGTTTTATCCCCGAACGCTGTTGTGGCAGACCACACAGTGAGGTTTCTTCATTTATTTAAGTTTGGGTTAGTAGTTTTCGGAGGCCATGCCTCCGGAGGCGGCAGGCAATCGTGAGATTCCCTGCCGTTTTTTTGTGCCATGGGATGTGTGCAGCGGCAGCGGCTGCCTCGGCCGCGCGGTTTTTGTCGCATTCGCGAAGGAGCTGCGGGCCGGGAGCCCCGCGTGTCGCTCCCCGGTCCGGATTCCGCGCGGTCCCTGTTCGGGCTGTTCGGGCGGATGCGGCTTCGGCGGCACGGTGTTTGCTTCGCTTCGTTGCGGCTGCCGCCTTCGGCCGCCGCCGAGGTGTCGTCATTTATAAGTTTGCGTTAGTAGTATTCGGGAGGGAG
>VSOO01000094.1:0-5931 GCA_009774895.1 Alistipes sp.
ATGCGGCGGAGCTGGCCCTCAGGGTGCGCCGCGCCGATCCGGCCCGTGCGATCCACCGTGCGGAGGGGGTCTACGACGTGCTGGACCATGCCACCGCCACGCCGGGATTCGGCGGCAAGCTGGCCTTCGACCTGACGGATTCGGCGGACGCTCCGGAGTGGGCGCCGCCGCCGGTTCCCGAACCGGAGCCGGGGGTGCGCTACCGCACCGACTTCCTCGCCGAGTGGGGCGTGCTGGCGGCATTCGCGGAACCCGGTGCGGAACCCGTGCCGCCGCCGGGCGTGAAGTACTTCGCGGTGTTCGATGCCGAGGCGGAGGGCCTCACGGGCGAGGAGCTGCTGTGGCTGGCCGCCGCCGACACCGATCCGCGCCGCGACGTCGTGCTGCGCGACGGCACGCTCGCGGTCGATGCCCGGGGCAAACGTCCGGGCGCGCCCGGACACCCCGCGCGCTTCCCGAATCCGGTCGTGTCGGACGAGGCGACGATCGCGAAGGTCGATGCCCGCTGGGACGAATACGGTCTCGGGGCGTTCGTCGCGTCGCCGAGCCGCCGCTACCGCGTGCTGCTGCGCTCCGACGGTGCGGCGTGGTAGCCGGCGGTGTGTACGTTCGAATATGTAATTGCGGAATGAACCCGATATGAAACCCTACTTCTCCTCGCGCGAGATCCGCGCATTGATGATCTTTCTGCCCCTGTGCGTGCTGGCGGTGGCGGGCATGCGGCTGGCACGTCCGAAAGCCGGTCCCGCGGAGGTGTGCGCGGTGGCGCACGAGGCCGAGCGCCCTGCGGACAGCGTGCGGCTCTTCCGCTTCGATCCCAACACGATCGACTACGCGGGGCTGCGGCAGCTGGGGCTCACGGCCTACGAGGCGGCGAGCCTGCTGAAATACCGTGCGGCGGGCAAGGTCTTCCGCATCCCGGAGGATGTGGCCGCCTGCTACGGCTTCACCGACTCGCTCTACTTCCGCCTGGCGCCCTATATCCGCATCGGCCGCAAGTATGCCGTCGCGCCGCCCGCCTACCGCTCGGAACGGGTGGTGCGTCAGCCGCTCGCCCCCGCGCCGTTCCTCATCGACACGGTGTCGGCGCTCTACCTGCGGGCCATCGGGGCGCTGTCGAAACGCCAGGCCGAGGCCCTCGTGCGCTGGCGCGACCTGCACGGAATCCGCGACATGGAGGAGCTGCGCGAATGCTATGTCGTGTCGGACTCGGTGGCTGCGGCGCTCGAACCCTATGTCCGTTTCGCCGTGCGGCACGACCCGGCCGTCGAGCGCGTGGAGCTCAACCGGGCGGACTCCGCGGCGCTGTGCTCCGTGTACGGCATCGGCGCGAAGAGCGCCGCGGCCATCCTGCGCTACCGCGAGCGGCTGGGCGGCTTCCGCTGCGTGGAGCAACTGGCGGAGGTCCGGGAGGTCACGGAGCGCAATTACGAGCGGATTGTGAAACAAATTTGGTGCGACAGTTGTGAAATTCAAAAAATTGATATTAACTTTGCGGCTCCGAATACGCTGATGAGGCATCCTTACCTGCCGCCGCGTATCGTGAGGAAGTTACTCAGAGAACGACAATTGAAAGGAGGTTGGACGACCGTCGGAGAATTGGTGCGACAGAACATACTGACCGAGGAGGAGGCAGCGCGGCTGGCTCCCTATCTCCGATTCGGATCGCGGAACAACCCCGGAAACGATGCGGCCTCCCACGGAGAGGCCCTTGAAATGCAAGAGCGAATATATTGATTGACAAAACATTAAAAAATTATACGAAAATGATTATCATGCCGGTAAAGGAGGGCGAGAACATCGAGCGCGCCCTGAAGAAGTTCAAACGTAAATACGAGCGCACGGGCGTCCTGAAGGAGCTGCGCCGCCGCCAGTACTTCACCAAGCCTTCGATCGCGAAGCGCGAGGCGAAGATGCATGCCGTTTACGTGGAGCACACCTACCGCAACGAGGAGTAGTACTCCGGACCGGACGAGCCGCCGGGAAGTGATCGTGAAGATCGCTTCCCGGCTTTTTTTTGCGCTGCGGGCGTTCGGCGGCCGCCCGATGCTGCTCGATGCCGACCGATCCGACAACTCCCCGCCCTTCCGCGTCTTTCCGGACGACCGTTCGGTGCCTATTTTTGCCGGAAATGAACGGACCGAACGCTATTTTCGCAACGGTCGCCGCCGTGCTTCTCTTTGCGGGCGGATGCGACCTGGTGGAATACCATCCCTACGACACGCGCATCACGGGCCGCACGGGCATCAACGCCGCGAATGCCCGGCGGATCGACGAGGCGTGTGCCGGCCGCCGCAGCATCCGCTTCGCGCTCGTCAGCGACACCCAGCGCTGGTACGACCATACGCGCGATGCCGTGGCGTCGATCAACCGCCTGGAGGGGATCGACTTCGTGATCCATTGCGGCGACCTCTCCGATTTCGGCGCCACGAAGGAGTTCCTCTGGCAGCGCGACATCCTGGAGGGGCTGCGCGTGCCCTACGTGTGTCTGCTGGGCAACCACGACTGCCTCGGCACGGGCGAGGAGGTCTTCGCCGAGGTCTTCGGACCTCCCGACTTCGCCTTCACCGCAGGCCCCGTGCGCTTCGTGTGCCTCAATACGAACGCCATGGAGTTCGACTATTCGCGTCCGGTACCCGACTTCGGATTCATCGGGCGCGAGCTGGAGCACTTCCCGTCCGGGGTCGGACGCACGGTCTTCGCCATGCACGTGCAGCCCGGCGAGTTCCAGTTCAACAACAATGTAGCGCGCGTGTTCGAATGGTATCTGAATCAGTTCCCCGGCCTGGAGTGCTGCCTCTTCGGCCACGGCCACCACATGGCGGCCCTGGACCTGTTCGGCGACGGAGTGATGTGGTATGCCGTGTCGAGCATCGAAAAGAGACAGTACCTCGTATTTACCGTAGACGAACAGGGACATGCGTATGAAACGGTCGATTTTTAGCGGTTGTGTGTGGTTCGCGGCCCTCTGTGCCGTGCACAGCCTTGCGGCCCGGCCTTGCGGCACCGGAGAGGTCGCCGCCCTGCGGTCCGTGCCGGCCGATACGGCGGTCGCAGCCTGCCCGGCCGGACCCGACGGTGCGTCCGGTGTCGCCGACAGTACATGGTCCGGTCGTTGTGCGCCCGGCGTCGCCGGTGCCGTCGGATTGTCCGGATTGCACGACGGCGCGTCCGGCGTCCGGCGTCCTCCGGTCGGTGCCGCGGAACCGGGACTTTCCGCGTATCCGGTGCCGGGCCGCCGCCCGCTCGACCGCCGCATCCATCGGGGTTATGCGTCGTGGGAGCGGGTGGCACCCACGCACCTGCGGTTGCAGTATGCCGGAAGCATCGGCATCGCCTCGGCCGGCATGGGGTGGGACTACGGCCGGCGGGGGCAGTGGGAGACCGAGCTGCTCGTGGGGGTGGTGCCGGCCTATCATTCGGACAAGGCGAAGATCACGCTGACCCTCCGCGAGACGTTCGTGCCGTGGAGCATCGCATGCGGCGGCCGGTTGTCGGTCGAGCCGCTCGCCTGCGGTTTTTACTTCTCCACGCTGCTGAGCAACCGGTTTTGGGTGCGACAGCCCGAACGCTATCCGAAAGGGTACTATTTCTTCTCTACCCGTCTTCGCAGCTACGTGTTTCTCGGGCCGCGCGTCACCTGCCGTGTGAACGACCGTCGCTCCGACCGGCTGCTGCGTGCCGTCACGTTCTGCTGCGAATGCAGCACCTGCGACCTCTATGTGCTCAGCCGCTGGAACAACCGCACGCTCCGTACCCGCGACATGCTGAGTCTGTCGTTCGGTGTGAAATTCCAGCTTTTCGATTCCCGGCGCGAGGCGTGCGCGGTGCACGGTACGCGCTGAGGCGCTCCGGTCGGGGAGGGTGTTTCTGGCGGCCCGCCGCATGGCGAACGACCTCGTGCGGGGGCGGTCTACTCGAATCCCGCGGTCTCGGGTTTCTGCGGCAGGAAGCGGAAATCCTCCATGCGGGGTTGGTTCGAGATGCGGAAATAGCGGCTGTCGAGCCATCCGCGCTTCCCGACGGCGATGCCGAGCTGTATCTGTATGGCGTGGAAGATCAACCGCTCGTTGCGGATGCGCAGCCCCACGCCGAACGAGGCGGAGAACTCGTTGCGGAAGGGGTTGGCGTGGTCGCCCAGCAGCCCGAAGTCGGCGAAGCCGAAGAACGCGAAGCGGAAGCCCAGCGGCTGAAACGGGGTGAAAAGTACGGTTTCGGTGTTGAGGACCGCACGGTTCGTGCCCACGAGGTGCTCGCGCAGCGCCCGAAGGCCGTTTTCGGTGGTGAAGCGCACGGTCTCGTCACTGCCCGTGCCGCGGTTCCAGCCCTGGGTGTAGTTGAGCGCCAGGAATTGACGGATGCGGTTGCGGCGGAAGATGAAGAGGTTCGAGAACCACCGCAGGTCGATGTCCGCGGCGCTGCGGCTCCAGACTCCGGTCGCGGGGTCGATGTAGCTGCCGACGGATGCCGAGCCCGACAGGTAGCCCGGACGTGTGAAGCCGCCGCCCATGATCCTCGCACCCACATAGATCCGGTCGTGGAATTCGCCCCACGAGTAGCCGCCGGTGAGCTCGGCGCGGTATCCCGCGGCGAGGTACTCGCGGATGCCGAAGCCGTGCACGAGGTTCGCCGAGTAGAACTTCTCGCGGTAGAGACCCAGCCCCACGAGCAGGTCGTCCGTATCGTGGAAGAGGGGGTTGTGTGTAGGCGTCACCTCGGGGCGCCGGCCGTGGCGCGCACGGAAGTAACGCCCCGTGAGGAAGATGCTCGATGCGATGGAGGGAAGATAGCGCGAGCGTCCGACCCATGCGTCGATCGCCTCCACGCGCACCAGCCCCGTGGTGTCGCGATCGACGAAGTAGCGCTCCTCCTTCAGGCGGTTGTACTCCGCGCCGACTTCGTAGTCGGTGGGGCGGATGAACTCCTTGTGCAGCCCCACGCGCAGCTCCGATTCGTAGAAGTTGCGGCCCGCCGAGAAATCCGCCGTGTAGAACGTTCCCAGCAGGTTGGGGATCTCGTATTCGACGATGCACCCGCCGAATCCGAAGTCGCGGCGATCGAAATAGGTGTTCAGCTGCAATTTGTTGCCCGTGCCGAGGATGTTGGCGTCGTAGACTCCGAACATCGTGTGTCCGCGCCCCCGGAACGAGGCGTCGGCACTGATGGTCCAGCTGTCGCGCGTGCGCACCACGACGTGTACCACGGAGGTGTCCTGCGGATCGGGTATCAGCTCGATGGCCGCATCGGAGAGGTAGTCGCGCGAGCGCAGCAGCTGCTTGGTGCGGACCAGGAGCGCGGGGTCCACACGGTCGCCGGTGCGGAACAGCAGGTCGCGCCGCACGACCCGCTCGTGCGTGAGCGCATGGGTGTTGTTGCCCGCGCGTTCGAACCAGTTGCCGTCCGGATCGAAGACCTGTGCCCGTCGGACGTAGATGCTTCCCACGGTGCGGCCCGCATAGGGCGCGTAGAGGCGGCTCTCGTCGATCACGCGTCCGCTGGCCGTGGTGTCGATCGAGGAGCGCCTGAAGAGCAGCTGGTAGAGCATGCGCGGCACGGCCCTGCGGCGGCTCTTGGCCTCGATGCTGTCGTAGAGTCGGAGGTTGTTTTCGCTCAGGATGTTGATGCTGTCCTGCGCAGCGTCGCGTCGGGGCAGACGCTGCGCGCGTCGGTCTGCGGAGCGTATGCCGTCGGGGTGGGGCAGCCGCGAGCCGCCTGCTCCCGCACGATCCGGCGGGGGAACTTGCGGCGCTCTTTGCAGCTCCGGCCGTGCGGCGGTGCGGTGTACTGCGGTGTCGGTTGCCCGCGCGGAGAGGAGTGCTCCGGCCGGCTGTGCGGTTGAGGCTCGGGGTATTGCGGGGGCGGTTGCCCGTGCGGAGGTGCTCGCGGCGGTCTGTCGTGCGGTTTTTGCTGTGGCGAAGTGGGGTATGGGGG
>VSOO01000094.1:5941-6278 GCA_009774895.1 Alistipes sp.
GTAGGAAAGGCTCCGCACACCGATGCCGGTCCCGCACAGAGTGCGAGTGCAAGCAACAGTATGCGGAAGCGGGCAATCATCTTGTGATTCGAACGTTTTTGAGTCGGTTTTTCGTATGAAATGGCTTCGCCGTGCTATTCCGAGCGCTGCAAACCTCGGTCCGGACACGGATTCGTCGTTCCGTCCCCGTGAAACCCCCTTTTTCCGGCGCGGGTGTACGTTCCGGCTATTTGGAGCCGCCTTTACCCGGTGCCGGTTCGTCGGTCTGGGTATGTAGAGCCTCCCTTACCCGGGGCCGGTTTATCATTCCGGTTCTGTGCGGGCGTCCTTTCCCGTC
>VSOO01000095.1 GCA_009774895.1 Alistipes sp.
GACAAGAACACCGCCACGGGCACTTCGCAGAACATGCAGCAGGACAAGAACTACGGCACCGACTGCAAGTCGGGCAGCCAGACGGGCACCCAGTCGCCGTGCGGCCAGAAGAACGCACAGTCGGGTTCGCAGTACGGCCAGAAGGAGCAGCAGCACACGACGACCGGCACCGCCACGGGCGCCTCGTCGATGCAGCACGGCATGCAGCAGAACCAGAACGGCCGCTACGGCTCGCAGAACGACACGGACCGCAACGGCATCCGCAACCAGCACGATTCGCAGTACGGCCGCGAGAACAACGACTCGGAGACGGGCAGCTCGCACATGGCCGGCAACGACCGCAACAAGCAGTTCGATCACTCGCAGAACAAGTAAACGGATCCCCGCATCCGCAAACACGAACGGCAGCTCCCGAAAGGAGCTGTCGTTTTTTCGTGCGGCTCCCCGGCACGTCCTCCGGCATCCGGCGGCGGAAACCCGCACGCTCCGGCACGGCAGCGCCAACAGCGACAGCGGGCAGCCTCCTTCGGGAGACCGCCCGCCGCAAGCGCGCGAGGCATCGCGGCGTCAGCGCTCGGCCGCACCCTGCTTCCGCAGCAGGTCGTACACGCCCAGGAGCAATACGGGCGTGGCCCAGCGCCCGACCGTGAACGCCGCATCGCGGTGTTCGCGGCGCAGCAGGTATACGGCGCCGGCGAAAAGTCCGGCACCCATGGCCAGCGAAGAGAGGGCGGAACGGAGCGTTCCGTTGCGTTTCGCCGCCGCTGCGGCGGCCTTGCGGGAGGTGTGTTTCGTCATGGCTGAATCTTTTTCGAATGCGGTAAACGGCGCAAGAACCGCGCCACACGCCCGGCGGCGTCCGCGGTCCGCCCGAGGCGTTTCCCGAAGACATGCAAAAGTGGCGGCTGCCGCAGTCCGTTCGGAGGCGCTTCCCGACGGCAACCACCGCGGTCCGCCCTGAGACTCCTCCCGACGGCGGCAGGGGATGAGGTATCCGCGGTCCGCCCTGAGGTTTTTCCCGAGAGCGGCAGGGGAGGAGGCATCGCTCTTGCCGAAGCGAATGGAGCCGCAGCCCCCGGATGCGAAAAAAGGCAGAGCGACCTGCGTCGTTCTGCCTCCGGAAAAGTGGGCGTCACTTTCTCGAATCGCCTCAGGGTGACCGCTGAAGCGGACTCCGCGGGCCGATGCGCGTGCATCGTTCCGTTCGTCGATGCAAAGATGGCATGCGGCTGCGGGTATGTCAAGGAGAGTATGAACCATGCATGCTCCGATCGCGCGCGGGGGCTCCGCCTCCCGCCGAAACGCCGTTTCGCATGCTTCAGAACATCCTCCTCGGGCCCACGCTCCGGCCGCCACGCCGCAAGGAGGACGGCCCCGCCCTGCACGCTCCGAAAGCCCGGCCGGAACGCAGTACTGCACTCCCGGCTACCGTCCGCGGCGCTTTCCGCGCCGTCCGCGTGCAAGGCCGCTGCCGTGCAGCGGGCATCCCGCCGCACCGCACGAGGCGCAGCCGCCGCGCCGTCTGCCGCACGCCGTGCGTACGATCCGCACCGCCACGGCCACCAGGGCCGCGGCTCCGATCGCCCACGTCGCATAATCCTGCCAGGTCGCCTCCATGCCTACAACAGCCAAGCGGTGAAATGATAGGCGACGAAAGCCACGATCCATGCCAGAAGCGTGTTATAGACGATGCTCGCGGCGGCCCACCGCCATCCGGCCTCGTGGCGGATCGCCGCCACGGTCGCCAGGCAGGGGAAATAAATCAGCATGAAGACCAGGAACGCGACGGCCGAAGCCCGCGTGAAGTCGCCGCTCGTGCGCAGCCGCACCGCCAGGTTGTCGATTTCGTCCGGACTCTGCGGATCGCCCCCGGCATAGAGCACGCCGATCGTGCTGACGACGATCTCCTTGGCCGCCACGCCCGACAGCAGGGCCACGCTGGCTTTCCAGTCGAGGCCGAGCGGTTCGAATACCGGCTCGCAGAACTTGCCCACGGAGCCCAGATAGGAGGTTTCGTAACGCACGGGGTCGTTCGGCGCCGCTTCGGGACGCGGGTAGTAACTCATGAACCAGATGATGACCGAAGCCACGAGAATCAGTCCGCCCATCTTGCGCAGGTACTGCGCGCACTTGTCCCACATGTGCACGAGCGTGGTCTTGAGCGTCGGCAGGCGGTAGGGCGGCAGCTCCATGACGAACGGCGTCTCGTCCACCTTGAAAAACGCGCGCCGCATCAGACGCGCCGTCGCTACGGCCAGCAGGATGCCCAGCGCATAGAGCCCGAGCATCACGAAGCCGGCATGGGCGGGAAAGAAGATGCCGGCGAGCAGCAAGTACACCGGAAGCCGGGCGCTGCACGACATGAACGGCGTGATCATCACGGTGATGAGCCGGCTGCTGCGGCTCTCGATCGTACGCGAGGCCATGATCGCCGGCACGTTGCATCCGAAGCCCATGACCAGCGGAATGAACGACTTGCCGTGCAGTCCGATCCGGTGCATCACGCGGTCCATGATGAATGCCGCGCGGGCCAGGTAGCCCGAGTCCTCCATGAACGAAATGAACAGATAGAGGATCATGATGTTGGGCAGAAAGACGATCACGCTGCCCACGCCGCCGATCACGCCGTCCGTCACAAGGTCCTTGAGCGTGCCGTCAGGCATCCAGCTCTCGAAGCCGGCGCTGATGCGTCCCACGACCGCGTCGATCCACTGCTGGGGATAGGCGCCCAGCTCGAACGTGCAGTAGAACATCAGCCACATGAGGAAGAAGAAGATCGGAAAGCCCCACAGCTTGTGGGTGACGAACGCGTCGATGAGCGCCGTGGCCGACGCCTGCTCCCGCTGTCCGGGGGTGTAGGTCTCGCGCAGCGCACCCGACACGAACCCGTATTTCTGGTTGGCGAAAGCCGTCTCGGCATCCTCGCCCAGCGCCGCCTCGATGCGGCGCACCTCGCGGTCGCGGATCGCGATCCACCGGTCGTAGCGGGGGCACGCACGAAGCAGCTCCTCGACCTGACGGTCGCGTTCGAGCAGCTTCATCGAGAAGTAGCGGGGCGGGAAGTAGAGGGGCAGCTCCTCGCGGTGGGCGCCCAGGTCGCCATTGAGCGCGCGCAGGCTCTCCTCGATCACCGTACCCTGGTTGATGTGGATGTGGCGCACGCGCTCGTCGCGGTTTTCGTATACGGCGATCACCGTGTCGAGCAGCTCCGCGACACCGCGGCCGCTGCGTGCGACCACCGGCACCATCGGCACGCCCAGCATGCCGCCCAGGCTGTCGTAGTCGAGTCGCGCACCCTCGGCCTCCAGTTCGTCGTACATGTTGAGCGCCACGACCATGCGCTGACTCAGGTCGATCAGCTCCGTGGTGAGGTAGAGGTTGCGCTCCAGGTTCGAGGCCACCACCGAATTGATGATGACGTCGGGCATGTGCTCGGCCAAATGGCGCCGGACATAGAGCTCCTCGGGCGTGTAGGCCGAGAGGGCATAGGTGCCCGGCAGGTCGGTGATCTCTATGCGGTAGCCCTTGTACACGCACTGGCCGCGCTTGGCATCGACCGTCACGCCGCTGTAATTGCCCACGTGTTCGTGGCTGCCCGAGATGGCGTTGAAAAGCGACGTCTTGCCGCTGTTGGGGTTGCCCACGAGCGCCACACCGATGGTCTCGGGCCGCGCGGCGCGACCGTCGCGCGGTGCGTAGGCCGCATGCCCCGACTCCGAGGCCCCCGCGCCGGCCCCTCCGGCCGCGAGCCCCGCAGCCTGCGCCTCGTCGTCGCTCAGCACCACCACCATGCCCGCCTCGCTGCGCCGCAGCGAGATGTCGTAGCCCATGATTCTGTACTCGATCGGGTCGCGCAGCGGCGCGTTGAGCAGCACTTCGACCCGCTGTCCGCGCACGAAGCCCATTTCCATGATGCGGCGGCGGAAGCCGCCGTGTCCCGTGACCTTGAGAATCGTCGCCGACTCTCCCGTTTTCAAATCCGACAGACGCATATCGTAATCGTTATTACCGGTTGCAAAGATAGCGTTTTCGGTCCAACGGCGCATCCCCATATTTAGGTATTTCCGCCCCTCCGCTGCCGCCCGACGGCGACGGTCCGCAATTCGGGCGCAAGGTGCCGCTCGGATTCCCCGCACCGCCGCAGCCGCCGCCCGGGCTGTGTGCGCCGCCACGGAAAAATCGCGTCAAAATAATTTGTAGATTAGATAAAATTCATAACTTTGCACGGATAACAGACCCAAAATCTAAAATCAAACACGTATGAAAACTTTAGTAGATCAGATCAAGGCTCAGTACGAGTTGTTCGCTGAGAATGCACAGGCACAGGTAGAAAAAGGCAACAAGGCCGCCGGCACGCGCGCGCGCAAGGCTGCGTTGGAGATTTCGAAACTGATGAAGGATTTCCGCAAGGCCTCGGTGGAAGCCACGAAATAATTTCCTCGAAGACCGGAAAACCAAGGCTGCACGTGTGCAGCCTTTTTTCGTAACCGGACGGCGGCTGCGCGGCTCAGATTTCGACACCCGACCTGCGCAGCAGCTCCACATCCGCCTGCGTCAGGCCCGTCTCCGCGAAGGGCACCGCTTCGTTGTGGTCGTTGAGGTAGCAGCGGGGCGCCGTACGGTCGAAATCGTCGCTCACGAGCGACACCGAGGTGAGAAGATACTCTCCTCCCCTTATCGAGGCGATGTCGGCCATCGTGTGGAACATCGCATGGGTGGTCGCGGGCGCCGCGGCGTTGCGCAGCGCCGCCTCCGCCTTGCCCGGGAATTCGCGGCGGTAGGCATCCGAAAACCACGCCAGCCCCGCCACATGGAGCTGCCAGGCCGTGGTGGTGGGGGAGGCGTGCAGGAAGCGCTCGCGCTCGTCGTCGATCAGATCCTCGCCGTGGTCGGCGCAGTAGAGCAGCGCGGAACGCGTATCGGACATGCCGCGCAGGTATTCGATCGTGCGCGCGAGGAAATGGTCGGTATAGAGCACCGAATTGTCGTAGGCATTGAGCAGCTTGTCGCGGTGCTTGGCTGCGATGGCCACGTCGTCGTCGGGCAGAAACCGGGCGAACTCGCGCGGATAGCGCTGGTGGTAGCTGAAATGCGAGCCGTAGCAGTGGAGGATGAAGCAGATGCGGGGCGCCCGGCTGCTCTCCACGGCGCGCCGCATCTCGTCGAGCAGCTGCATGTCGTAGCGCGGCGAACGGATGTAGCGCACATGCGCGGCATCGGCGGCCAGCTTGTCGATCATGGCGCCCTGGGGCGACTGGTTGGAGATGAACCAGGTCTCGAAGCCAGCCTCGTTGAAAAGGTGGGGCAGGCCGCGCCGACGGTAGAGTTCGTCGTGCTCGCCGGTGCCGACCGACGAGAGGAGGAGAGGCACGCTCTTGTGCGTGGTATTGCTTTGCGTCAAGATATTACGAAATACCACCAGATCTTCGACCCGCGACAGCTCGGGGTTGGTCTCGCGGCCGTAGCCGTAGAGCTGCCAGTTCATCGCGCGCGCCGCCTCGCCGATCACGTAGACGTAGATTTCGCGCCCTCCGGCCTCGGCCGTGCGCCGGGCCCCGAACGTGAAGCCCGCCGCGCTCTCCTCGAAGTGCTGCATGCGGCGGAACTCGGCGGCGCACAGCCGCACGTTATACATGACGTTGATCGGAAAGATCTTGTCGCGCAGTATGTGCCGGTCGCCCGTCGTGCGCCAGGCGGGCCACAGCGACAGCCACCCGAGCGAGAAGAGGATCGCACCCAGGAATCCGAGGTTCATGCGCGCCGTACGCGAGATGCAGCGGCGGTGTCCGATTTCGCGCGACGCGAACCACAGCAGCGGCACGTAGATGACGCAGATCACGATGACGGCAGGGTAGATGTTGCCCAGCAGCTCGCCCGCCTCGCCCGGATTGGTCGTCAGCACGTTGGTGAACATGTCGGTGGCGATGATCGAGTTGCCGAACAGGTAGAGCAGCGCGAGCTGGAACGCCCCGAAGAAGATGAACGGAAAGCCGAGCCAGATCATGATGCCCGAGCGCCGCAGCAGCACGCTCCACATCATGTAGAAACCCAGCGGCATGAGGATGAGCGCCTCGACCGTCCACACGGAGTAGTGTTCCGTGTTGGCCAGCACGCAGTTGGGAATGATGAGCGCGACGAGGAAATAGATCGTCAGCAGCAGGGTGCTCCTGCTGCGGCTGCGCACGACGGCTTTGCGGTCACGTATGGGATGCATATCCTCCGGCTGCGGGCTGCTACTGGTACCGTTCGAGCACCTTATAG
>VSOO01000096.1 GCA_009774895.1 Alistipes sp.
GAATTACGACCCCCAGCAGGGCGATTCGCTCTTCATGCGGGCCGATACGATGTATCTGTACACCATGCTTCCGGGGCGTGCGGTGCCGGGCGTGCCCCGGGAGCCGGAACTTGCGGCGGCCGATACCACGGAGGTTGCGGCGGCCGATACTGTGGCGCTTGCGACGCCGGAGACCGGCGATGCGGCCGGGGTCGAGACGTCCGCGCCTGGCGCGGAGGAGACTTTCGCGGGCGCCGGGGGCGACCGCGGGGAGCGCATGCCGCAGATGCGGAGCGACTCGGAGCGACTCGGAGCGCAAAGCGCAGCCGATACGGAGCGCTCGGGGGCCGATTCGGTCTCCACGACCGAAAGCGCTGTGGCGGATGCGCCGGCAGCCGAGGGGGCGGAACTTGCGGACAGCACCTTCGTGCAGCGGCCCGAACCCACGGAGGCGGAGCGGAAAGCGCAGTTGCGCGAGGCCGCACGCAAGGAGAAGGAGGAGGCGAAGGCCGCGCGCGCCGCGGCCCGGAAGCTCCGGCTCGACTCGATCGGCGAGCAGCGTCAGGCCAAACTCACGGCGCGTCTGCTGGCGCAGAAGGAGCGCGAGGAGGGCCGGCTGGAGCGACAGCGCACGCGGGCCGCGGAGCGGTTGCAGCTGCGCCGGGCCCGGGCGTTGCGCAAGGGCCGCGAGCTGCCCGACTCGTCGCGGCTCGAAATGCTCGACGGCCTGTTGGAGGACAATTTGTCGGCGCGCGACTCGTTGCAGTCCGTGCTGGCCGATACGACGCAGAGGGACAGCATGACGCTCATCCCGGTGCAGGCGGATTCGGCCGACTCCGCGGAGGAGGAGCGTGCGTACCGCATGGTCAGGGCCTACCGCAACGTGCGGACGTTCCGCACCGATTTCCAGTCGGTGTGCGATTCGCTCGTGGCCGTGGGGCGCGACTCGACGATTCATTTGTATGTGGATCCGGTGCTGTGGAACGAGTCCAACCAGATCACTTCCGACGTCATGGACGTATATACCGCGCGGCAGCAGATCGAGCGGGCCGAATTCATCGGCGCGCCCATGATGGTGAGCGAGATCGACACCGTGCACTACAACCAGGTGGCGGGCAAGGAGATGACGGCCTATTTCGCGCAGAACAGGATCTTCCGCAACGACGTGAACGGCAATGCGCAGACCATCTATTACATGCAGGAGAGCGACTCCCCGGAGGTGGGCGGCGTCATGACCCTGGAGAGCGGCAACATATCGTTTTACATCGACGGCGAAAACCGGATTTACCGCATCGTCTACCGCAACGACGTGAACTGGACGGCCTATCCGATGGACAAGATTCCGGAGGACATGGAGTTGTTCCTCAAGGGATTCCGCTGGGAGGCCGATCGTCGGCCCGACCGGAGCGACGTGTTCGACCGTCGGATCCGCCCCTCGGAGCGTGCGCGCCGCGAGCGGCTGCCGCGTCCGACGTTCCCCATCGCCGTGCGCATGGAGCTGAACAGGGAGCGTTTCGCCGAACTGAACGGCTGGGTCGATCGTGACGACACGGTGCCTCCCGAGGCCGAAGAGTGGATGCGCTCGCTGGGGTACACCACGGGGCAGCCGCGGCCGGACGGCATGAAACTCTGAGCTCGACGGCAGACGCTTCTGGAGCGTGGAGGAGTTGCGTGGGGCGGTGGGCACGGGAGTGCTCACGCCCGATTTCGCACGTGAAATGGCGTTGTCTTTCGGATAAATTGCGTATCTTTAGCCCCTCGGGAATCCGTATTCCGCAGCCTCCGGGCGCGGTAATTGGAGTATCCTCCCGATGTGAAAACCGTGCAGAAAGTAGTTTTGGAGTGGATCGACGTGTTGCTGCGTCGTTCGGGAGTCGATCCTTCGCGCATCGACGGCGCCGACCAGTGGGTGGCGTTTTTCTTGATCGTGCTGCTGGCGCTGGCGCTGGATGCGGTGCTGCGTTTCGTGCTCCTGCGCGGGGTGAAACGCCTCGTGCTCCGAACCCGGGCCAAGTGGGACGACGTGCTGTTCAGCGACCGCGTCCTGCGGCGCATGAGCCATATCCTCACGCCCATGTTGGTTTACGTGCTGCTGCCCGTCGCCTTTCCGCGCGAGTCGGAGGCGCTGCACATCCTCGTGCGGCTGACGCAGATCGCCATCGTGGTCGTCATCTTCCGTTTTGTGAGCGCACTGATCTATACGGCGTTCGAATTCGTGTCGGAGCGTCCGGCGTGGGAGGGCAAGCCCATCAAGGGCCTGCGTCAGACGGGGCAGGGCATCGCGCTGCTGATCTGCACGATTCTGGTCGTCTCGATCCTGCTGGGCAAGTCGCCCGCGTTCCTGCTGACGGGTCTGGGTGCTTCGGCCGCCGTAATCATGCTGATCTTCCGCGACAGCATCCTCGGCTTCGTGTCGGGCATACAGTTGTCGGCCAACAACATGCTGCGCGTGGGCGACTGGATCGCCATGCCCAAGTACGACGCCGACGGTGCGGTGGAGGAGGTGTCGCTGACCACCGTGAAGATCCGTAACTGGGACAATACCGTAACGACGGTGCCGCCCTACCTGCTGGTGAGCGAGTCGTTTCAGAACTGGCGGGCCATGCAGCTCACGGGCGGCCGCCGCGTGAAGCGCTCGATCAGCATCGACATGACCAGCGTGCGGTTCTGCACGCCCGAGATGATCGCCCGCTACCGCGGCAGCGGGCTGCTGCGCACCTACATCGAGACGGAGTTGCAGCACAACGACGCATTCAACGCCTCGCGCAATCCCGAGCCCGGCATGGAGGGCATCGACGGCCGGCGCCTGACCAATCTGGGCGTTTTCCGCGCCTATCTGGTGGAGTACCTGCGCACCTCGGTGCGCGTGAACAAGGGCATGACGCTCATGGTGCGTCAGTTGCAGCCCACATCGTCGGGTATTCCCATCGAGCTCTATTTCTTTACCGACACCGTGAACTGGATCGAGTACGAGGGGATTCAGTCCGATGTGTTCGACCATGTGCTGGCCGTGATTCCCGAATTCGACCTGAGGGTGTTTCAGAATCCTTCGGGCAGCGACGTGCAGGAACTCAAGTCGTAGGCCCGGGTACGGAGGCCGCTGCCTGAGCGTGCGGCGGTCCGTATGCGCAGCGGGCGCACCGAAACCGGTGCGCCCGCTGCGTGTTTGCGTATGGCGGCATGCGCCGCGGGTCACCTGCGGGTGAAGCGCCCGGTGAGGTCGGTGCGCGAGCCGTCGGACTCCAGGCGGTAGAGGCGCTGGTTGGTCGTGGGGGAGCGCAGGCCGCCCAGTGCCGCGACGTAGGGCCCGAGCTTCACGTAGTCGAGGGTGCCGGCAGGGAAGTGCGGCGGCAGCTCGGCGCAGCCCGAGTACCATGCGGTGCGGAGGCCGCGGCGGAGCGTGCGGGCCGCGGCGGCCAGGCGCGCCACCTCGGCCGGGTCGCCGTCGCCGCCCATCAGGCAGAGGCAGGTGACCGCATCGCCGTAGCGTTCGAGCAGCTCCGCGAGGACGGCGGGCGTGAGCGGTTCGCCGATCTCCTGCTGCAACTGGGGGCTGTGGCATCCCGGGCAGCGGTTGGGGCAGCCCGCGATGTTTACGGCGAGCGTCACCTCGTCCGGAATCTCCTGGAATACGACGTCGTAGTCGGTGTACTTCAGCATCGGAGTGCGTTTTATGCCGTGCGGGCCCTGAGGTCGTCGCGGGACTCCGCCGAGGCCTCGGCCGCAGGGTTGTAGTGGCGTCGTGCGGCCTCCTGCTGGCGGGCCTGGGAGAAGTTGCTCACGCGCTTCATGTAGCCGATCACGCGGGTCAGGTAGTCGGTGTTGCGGCTGCGGCATACGGGGCATTCGTGCAGGTAGCGCTTGTCGATGTGTCCGCAGTCGTTGCACACCGTGTTGGGGATGTTGAACGTGAAGTAGTTGCATCCCTCGCGCGCCGCAACGCGCAGGAGCTGGCGGTATTGCGCCTCGCTCAGGTGCTCCTCCAGGTTGAGGTGGAGGGCCGAGCCGCCGGTGAGGTGCTCGATGTAGCGGCGGCCGTGGAGCCGGAACTTGTCGAGGATGTTGAGCCGCGAATCCTCCACGGCGTAGAAGTAGCTGTTGTAGCAGTCGCGCGGCACCGCATAGCCGTCCTCGCGGTCCCACTTGGCGTGTTTCACGCCCACGTTCTCCGCGGGGATCATCTCGCAGTTGAACATCACCTCCTTCGTGCGGTATTTTCTGTTGTAGCGTTCGATCAGCCCCAGGATCTCCTGCACGAAACGCTGGTAGTCCGCATTGTCGTCGATCCTGAGTCCGAGCGACTCGGCGGCCTCGACCAGGCCGTTCACGCCGATGGTCAGGTATTGGCGCGCGAGGTTGATGTATCCCGCGTCGAAGAGCGGAAGCATGCCCCGGGCGTGGAGGTCGCGCAGGTTCTCGTTGTAGGCCAGCTGCACTTTGTGCACCAGGTCCACGACCTCTTCGAGCAGCTCCATGTAGGGGGTGCCGGCGCGTCGCGCATGCTGGATGCAGCGGTTGAGGTTTATCGTAAGAACGCTTTTCGAGCCGGTCGATACGACTCCCGCTCCCAGCGTGTAGCTGAAGCCGTTGTCCTGTATCTCGTTGCGCAGGCGGCAGCAGCTCGACAGCGAGTCGGCGTTGTCGCTCATGTAGGTGAAGAAGGAGTGCCCCTCGGCGTACATGCGGGCCGTGAAGTCGCCCCACTCGCGGTCGATCACGTCGCCGTCTCGCGTGAGCAGCGCCATGGTCTCTACGGGGAAGGTCAGCACGGTCTTCGTGCGCTCGGCGTTGAACCACCGCATGAAGCGCTTCTGCAACCAGCTCAGCGACTCCCAGTGGGGGCGCGAGCCGTCGGGGAAGCGGAATTCGCCGAACAGGCTCTCGAAGTAGGGGCGGTCGTAGTAGGCGATGTTCCAGAAGACGGCCTGGAAGTTGCGGGCGCCCGTCGGCTGGTTGATCGAGTAGACGATCTGCTCGAAGCAGTCGGTCACCACCTTGTCGAGCGTGCGGCGGCGGCGCGAGAGATCGACCACCTCGTCCGCACGCAGGTGGTAGTCCTCGCCGTACTCCTGCTCCACGAAATAGTTGAGATACATGAGGAATTCGGGCGTGGCGCAGGCGCCGCTCAGCATGCTCGACACGATGAAGACCATATTGACGAAGCCGCCGCAGAACGACTTGAGGTTGGTGGGTGCCGTGGAGTTGCCGCCGATGGATTTCGTGCCGCCCAGCAGCCACGGGTACATCGTGATCGAGGCGCAGTAGTTGGCCAGCGAGGTCTCGTCGTTCTTGTAGATGAAGTGGCGGTTGAGCAGCTCGACGTAGCGGTCCGAGAGCTCCTTGCCGTACATCTCCTTCAGCCGGTCGGTGAGCAGCCGGCGGTTCAGCCGGATGAAACCCGCCTTGGGCAGCTCGCCGATCAGGGTGGCGATGTTCTTGTTCTCGACGTTGGCGTTGGCGTCGTATTTCGATCCGGTGGCCGGGTTCTTCGCGTCGCAGTAGTCGAGCAGGAAGTGGAGCTTGTCGCGCACCTCGCGGTCTTCGAGGTGGCTTTGGCGGTAGAGCATGAACGATTTGGCTGCGCGGTAGTACTTCTCGGCCATGAGCGCCGTCTCTACCTGGTTCTGTATCTCCTCCACGGTCATGTCGCCGCAGATGCGGATGCGTCCGAGGATGGCGGTCATCGTCTCCTCGTTGGCGTAGGTGCCCACCGAAAGGAAGGCTTTGGCTACGGCGTTGCGGATCTTTCCGATGGAGAAGGGCTCCCTCTTGCCGTCGCGTTTCGTGATGTACAGTTCTCTTTCCATAGTATCTCTTTGCATTTCGTTCGCTGGGTCGGAGGCGGGTTCGGGCGTGTGCGGGGAAAGGGGCAGGCGGTGCCTGCGGCCGATCTTCCGCTCTTTCACCCGAAAGCTCCGGATCCTCGGACGACGGCAGGTCTTCTGGCTCGCTCCGGCCTGCACGCCTTCCCGGCGCGCGGGGGCGCCTGTGGCTCTATCGTGCGGCTTTACTGGAACTTACAGCTACGGGGATAGCTCCTGATTCGCACAGGATTCCCTTTTGATCCCCGACCGACGAGGCGGTGCGCGGGGAACCGTGTCCGGAACAAATGTACGCAAAATATCCGGGGCCGCACAATTCGGGAGCGGGATTTTTATCCCCATTTTATGAACATCGGAGCCGCTGCGCAGCTAAGGGGCTGGGGCACTCCGGATTCGGGGTCGGGAAATTTTTTTCGGGCCGCCCGGGGCGCATCTAGTC
>VSOO01000097.1:0-2197 GCA_009774895.1 Alistipes sp.
CAAGAAGGTTGATGCTCAGGCATACGTTTTCGGCGGCCACGAGTTCACGTTCGTCGGCAGCAAGGGCAACGGCTACTACATGGCCTACGACAACACGGATCCCTACGTCATCAACGGCAAGGAGGGGGCTTACATCGAGCTTCCGGCAGTGGAGGGCAAGTCCCTTGCTACGGTCACGCTGACCACGCGCACCAACGCTTCGAAGAGCGTGATGGTGGGTGTGTACGATGCTGCGAACAATCCGGTCGCAGGCGGTGAAGCCATCAAGCTCGAACAGCTGAACGGTCAGTTGGAATATACCTACGATCTGGTCGGAACGACCGCGGGCGAGAAGTACCGCATCTACATCGCCAGCAAGCACAACGCCCAGTTCGTGAAACTCGAACTTGCTTATAACTAATTGATTCATTGATCGGCTTCCGATGGAACGAGGTTCTGTCGGAAGCCGTTTTTTCAACTTTTGCGGCATGAATTTTTTCAAGAAAATGTCGTCGTACGTACCGGTCGTCCTTTGGGCGGCTCTCTGTGCCGTTGCCTGCGGCGACAGCGGCGACTCCGGTACATCCGTGGCTTCGGCCGCATTCCGATACGGGGTGGTGGATTGCGAAACCACCCGCAATCAACTGTTGCTCACCGGCGAGGGCCTTACGTTCGCAGCGACCGTGACCGAAGGCGCCGAATGGCTCTCGTTCGAGCAGGACAGTCGGGTGACCGAACGTGAGGGCGATGTGGTGCCCGTGGTGTTCGTCTACCTGCAAAGAAATACGACCTCCGAGGACCGCACGGCCCTCGTGAGCGTTCGATTCTCCAACGGTGAAATATTCGAGGTCGCACTGACCCAACGCAAATATACCCCTTCGGCCGGATACGACAAGGCATGGGCCGAGCAGCCCGTGTTCCGTTCCGAAGCGGACTGGACCTACAAAACCTACTACACGACGCTCGCCAACGGCGACTATGTGCGCAACTATTCGATCTGCTACGACCGCAACAGGAGGGTAGCCCACTGGGTGGCCTATCCGCTGCACACGGTCTACACCACGCCCTCGGTGGGGCGCACGAATGCCTGGAGCTACGATCCCAACGTGCAGCCTCCCACCATTCCGGAGAGCGCGCAGCAGTACGTCGAGCAGGGCTACGGCACGGGCTACGCCCGCGGCCACCAGTGCCCCTCGGCCGACCGTTACAGCACCGTGCCCACGAACGAACAGACCTTCTACGCCACGAACATGATGCCGCAGAACGGCGACTTCAACAGCGGCATCTGGGGCACGCTCGAAAACAAGGTGCGCGAGAATATGGTGCGCGACACGCTCTATGTGGTCACGGGCACCTTTTTCGGCGACGGCCGCACGACCACCGACCGCCGCGGCAACCGCATCGGACTGCCCTCGAACTGCTGGAAGGTGCTGTTGCGCACGCGGCGCGGCAATACGGGCAAGCCGGTCGCCGAATGCTCGGCCGACGAGCTGATAGGCATCGGTTTCTGGTTTGCCAACGACCGCTCGAACCCCTCGTCGCTCAGGCAGTGCGCCCGGTCGATCGCCCAGATCGAGGAGCTGACCGGCTTCACGTTCTTCCGCAACCTTGCGCCGGAGGCCGCCGAGGCGGTGAAGGCCCAGAACGACCCTGCGGACTGGAAAATCAATTAAACATTCATAAAACCAAAACCTTATGAAAAAACTGCTGTTTTCGGGACTCTTCGTGGCGCTGCTGCTTGCGGGCTTCGCGCAGAAACCCTACAAGGTGATGTTCTACAACTTCGAGAACCTGTTCGACACGATCGACGATCCGGAGATTTACGACAGCGAGTTCACGCCCGGAGGCCCCAAGAGGTGGAATTCGGTCAAGTACGGAAAGAAGATCAGGAACCTCGAACGCGTGCTCTTCGACCTGGCGGCCATGGACAAGAACTATCCCGCGGTGATCGGCGTGTCGGAGATCGAGAACCGCTCGGTGCTCGAAGACGTGATCGCACAGCCCAAACTCGCGCCGGCCAACTACCGCATCGTGCACTACGATTCGCCCGATGCCCGCGGTGTGGATGTGGCTTTCTACTACCGTCCCGATGTCTTCAAGCTCGAAGGCAGCGCGGCGATTCCCTTCACGATGGAGGAGCTGCCCGACTTCCGTACGCGCGACATCGTGACCATGTGGGGCACCATCGAGGACGAGCCCTTCTACTTCATGCTGGCGC
>VSOO01000097.1:2207-6112 GCA_009774895.1 Alistipes sp.
CACTGGCCCTCGCGCCTCGGCGGCAAGGAGGCGTCGGCGCCCAAACGCCGCCGCGCGGCCGAGATCATGCGCCGTGCCGCCGACTCGGTGCTGGCGATCAACCCTGCGACCAAGGTCGTCATGATGGGCGACTTCAACGACGATGCCACCGATGCCAGCATCGTGGAGACGCTCGGTGCCGCGGGCAACATCCGCAAGATCGAGCCCGGAGTCCATTACAATCCCTACATCGACGTGCTGAAGGCGGGCTACGGCACGCTGGCCTACCAGGACGCGTGGAACCTGTTCGACAACATCGTCGTGTCGGAGAACCTGGCGACCGGATCGCAGGGCGAGCTGAAGTTGCAGAAGGCGCCCGGCGCCCGGTTCTACGGCAACATCTTCCGCACGCCCTACATGATCCAGAAGGAGGGCCAGTACAAGGGGTATCCGCTCCGCACGTTCGTGGGCAACAACTTCCAGGGCGGTTACAGCGACCATTTCCCCGTATACATATATATAGGTAAGTAAACCATATAAACAGAGAATATATGAAGATCAGACATCTACTCCTTACCTTGCTGCTGGTGTCGTCGGCTGCGGCCTACGCCCAGGACGGCGGCATACGGGGCAAAGTCGTGTCGCGGAACGACCGCGCCGCGCTGGGCAACGTGAAAGTGGTCGTCGAACCCGCCGGCATCGTCGTCACGACCGATGCCGAGGGCCGCTTCCGCATCGCGAATCTGCCCAAGGGCGATTACGAACTCCGTTTCGAGATGCCCGACTACGAGAACCTCGACATCGCGGTGCGTGTCGATAAGATCGAGAAAGACCTGCGCTCGGTGGTCATGTCGCCCGACGTGCAGGACGGCATCGACGACTCGGTGTTCGCCGAGTTCGACTCCGAGGTGGCTACCGACGCGCAGTCGCTGCCCTCGTCGCTGTCGGCTTCGAAGGATGTGTTCAACAACATCGCCTCGTACAAGTTCAGCGAAATGCGTTTCAACGTCCGCGGCTACGATTCGCAGTACTCGGACATCTACCTGAACGGCATGCGCTTCAACGACGCCATGACCGGCTACGGCCCCTGGTCGCTGTGGAGCGGCCTGAACGACGCCACGCGCAACCAGGAGAACGTGGCCGGACTCACGCCCACCGACTTCGGTATCGGCGGCGTGGCCGGCATGACCAACATCAACGCCCGCGCCTCGCAGATGCGCAAGGGATTCCGCGCCAGCGTGGTGAACGGCAACTCGATGTACCGCTTCCGCCTGATGGCCTCCTATGCGTCGGGTGCGCTCGACAACGGCTGGTCCTATGCCTTCTCGTTCTCCACGCGTCAGGGCGGCAACTCCTACGTGGACGGCGTGTACTATAACTCCTACGCCTACTTCGCGTCGGTGGAGAAACTGCTCGGCGCCGAGCGCAACCACCGTCTGGGCCTCACCTTCATGGCGGCGCCCACCGAGCGCGGTGCGCAGCAGGCCGCCACGGACGAGGCCTATGCGCTCTTCGGCGACAACTACTACAATCCCAACGTGGGCTACCAGAACGGCAAGCTGCGCAACAGCCGCGTGCGCGACACGCACGAGCCGATCGCCATGCTGACCTACAACTGGGACATCGACGAGCGCACGCGTCTCCAGGCCGCGGCCGCATTCCGCTTCGGCTACAACGGCTACTCGGCGCTCACATGGCGCGACGGTGCCGATCCGCGTCCGGACTACTACCGCGCGATGCCTTCGTACCAGCTTTTCCGCTGGGCCCAGAGCGAGACTCCCGAGAGCTCGGAGACCTACCTGAACAACTACCGCGAGATCCTGCGCACGTGGACCGGCCGCATGGACTGGGACGGCTTCTACCGCACCAACATGCAGACCGACCCCGCATCTGCGGGCGGCATGTCGGCCGCAGCGCCGGGTTCGCACTTCTCGAACACGATCATCGAGGAGCGCCACACCGACCAGCTCGACTTCAACTTCGCGGCTTCGGTGGCGCACACGTTCCGCAACAATACGCGTCTGGTGGGCGGTCTGCGCGCCCGCATCAACCGCACGGAGTACTACGACGAGGTGAAGGACCTGCTGGGCGGCGACTTCTGGCTCGACGTGGACAAGTTCGCCATGCGCGACCTGGGCGAGAGCGTGCTCGCATACCAGAACGACCTCGACTACTACTACCGCCACGGCCACGCCAAGATGGCCAAGGAGGGTGACAAGATTTCGTACGACTACTACGCCAACCTGCGCGATGCGCGGCTGTGGGCGCTCTACGGCTTCTCGTTCGGCGGGTTCCATGCCGAGCTGGGCGGCGAGCTGGGCTACACGGCCATGTGGCGCAACGGTCTGTGGCGCAAGGGTCTCTTCCCCAATGACTCTTTCGGCGACTCGGAGACGCTCGACTACCTCACCTACCGCGTGAAGGGCAGCTTCGCCTACCGCTTCTCGGGAGCCCATGCGCTGACGGCCAACGTCCTGATGATGCAGGATGCGCCCAAGTTCCAGTCGGCTTTCGTGTCGGCCCGCACCCGCAACCAGGTGACGCCCGGACTGACGGCCGAGAAGATCTTCGGCGCCGAGCTGAGCTACGACCTCAACCTGCCCTACATCAAGGCGCGTCTGTCGGGATTCTACACCTCGATGGCCGACATGTCGAAAGTCATCTCGTTCTACGACGACACGGAGAACAGCTTCACGAACTTCGCCATGAGCGGCATCGACAAACGCTACTACGGCCTTGAGCTGGGCGTGCAGGTGCCCATCTGGAACGGCATCGCGTTCAACGGCGCCCTGAGCTGGGGCGACTTCCGCTATACGTCGAACCCCCACTTCGTGCAGCTGGCCGACAACAGCGCGACGGTGCGCCTGGAGTCGGACGTGTACTGGAAGAACTTCCACGTGGAGAGCACACCCCAGCTGGCCGCCAACCTCGGTCTGAGCTATCGCGGCCCCCACAGCTGGTTCGCGGGCGTGGATTGCAACATCTACGCTAACAACTACCTGTCGATGAACCCGTTCTATCGCACGGGCGCCGCCATCGCGTCGTATGTCGAGGCCAGCGGTCCGCTGGACATCCAGGCCATCGACTACATCCGTCATCAGGAGAAGTTCGGCACGGCATGCGTCGTGAACGCCAACGTGGGCAAGAGCTGGTACATCCACCGCATCTACACGCTCGGCTTCAGCCTCGAAGTGAAGAACCTGCTCAACTCGCAGGATTTCCGCACCGGCGGCTACGAGCAGATGCGTATGTACAAGAGCCGCCAGACGGACGGCTCGACGCGCTACACCCGTTTCCCGGCCAAGTATTTCTACATGCTGGGCACGACCTATTACCTGAACGTATACTTCCGCTTCTGATTCCCGAAATACGATTAACGCATGAAGAGTATGAAAACATTCAAAATAGTACTGACGGCGGTGACGGCGGCGCTGCTCGCGGCCTGCTACAACGACTTCGACGAGCCGTCTCCGGCCAAACCCTACACCGATGCCGACATCGAGGCCATGGGTGCCGAGCACATCTCGATCGCCGACATGAAACGGGAGTACTTCATCGACAAGTTCGGCGGTCTGAGCGGCACGGGCAGCAATTCGAGCTGGAGCAACACGAAGTATTACCGCTTCGAGGAGAACCTTTACATCAAGGGCAAGGTCATTTCGAACGACGAGGAGGGCAACATCTTCAAGTCGCTGTTCCTCTACGACGGCACCGGAGCCATCGAGGTGCGCCTGACCAACGGCAACTACCTCAAGTACCACATGGGCGACTACAACGAGGCGCGGACCGAGATCCCGTCGCAGTGGGTCTACGTGCTGCTCAAGGACCTCTACATCGGCAACTACCGCATGATGCTCAGCATCGGCAACGGCCCCACGGACGGCTACAATGCCGTGGGCGACCATAAGTTCTATGCCAACTCGAAC
>VSOO01000098.1 GCA_009774895.1 Alistipes sp.
GTGCCGAGGAGCCGCAGCATGGCCGTTGACCTGATCGTTTGTCTCCCGCCTTGTCGAGACCCTCGCTTACAGGAAAGGCCCCGACACAAATCGGGGCCTTTTTTCGTGGGCGCTTTTCACCGGGGGGGCGGATCAGTAGACCACCTTGTCGAGAATCCCCTGGAGGTAGGCGATGGCGACGCCGTAGTTGGTCATGGGCACCTGCTGGGCGCATGCGCGCGCGACGCGCGTCATGACGTGGCGGCGGTTGAACATGCAGGCGCCGCAGTGGATCACCAGGTCGTAGGGCGTGAGGTCTTCGGGGAAGTCGGCACCCGACACGATGTCGATGCGCAACCCCTCGCCGATGCGGCGGCGCAGCATGGCGGGGAGTTTCACGCGCCCGATGTCCTCGCCCAGGGGGGCGTGGGTGCAGGCCTCGGCGATCAGCACGCGCGACTGCTCCGTGAGCCGGTCGATGGCCCGGGCGCCCGCCGCGAAGCGGTCGATGTCGCCCTTGTAGCGTGCGAAGAGGATCGAAAACGAGGTCAGCGGCGTGCCCTCCGGTCGCAGGGCGGCCGCACGTGCGAAGGCCTGCGAGTCGGTGATGATGAGCGACGGGGGGGCGGCAAGGGCGGCGAGTGCGCCCTCCATGCCCTCGGGCGTGCAGCAGAGAGCCGTGCAGCCCTTGTCCAGCAGCTCGCGGATCGTCTGCACCTGGGGCTGGATCAGGCGCCCCTTGGGTGCCTCCGCATCCTGGGGCATGACGAGGAGCACGGTGTCGCCCGCGGCGGCCAGTCCGGCCGTGATTTCGCGCGGCGTATCGTCGGGCAACGCCCGCACGAGGGCTTCGCGCAGCTCCGCGAGGCCGCTGCCCTGCGTTGCCGACACCGCCACGGGCCGCAGGCCGCAGCGTTTCCCGATGCGTGCGGCGGCGGCCTCCGGATCGGACAGCAGGTCGGCCCTCGACAGTACGCCCACCACGGGGATGTTGCGTTCGCGCAGGTGTCCGAGCCACGCTTCGGTCGCGGCGTGGGGGGCTTCGTCGAGCAGCAGCACCGCGATGTCGGTGCGGTCGAGCGTGCGGCGCGCGGTCGCGATGCGGCGTGCGCCCAGCTCCTCCTGTGCGTCGTCGAAGCCCGGAGTGTCGGTCAGCACGCAGGCGCCGAGTCCCCGCAGCTCGATGGCTTTCGACACGGGGTCGGTGGTCGTGCCGGGGAGGTCGGAGACGACGGAGATCTGTTGGCCCGTGAGGGCGTTGATGAGGGTCGATTTGCCGCTGTTGCATCGTCCGAAGAAGGCGATGTGCAGGCGTTCCGATTGGGGTGTGCGGTCGTTCATGATGGCGGTGTTTCTGTGTGCGGCCCGGGCTGGGGCTGTTTGTGTGTGAGCTGTCTCTGCGGGCAGTCTGCGCGGTCCGGATCGCGGGGCCTTTGGGGGCGCGGTATTAACGGAGGCGGGGAGGAGCGTCGGGGGCTCCTCCCCGCCCCGGGAGTCAGAAGCGGAAGTCGCGTTCGCCCTCGGCGATGGCTTTCAGGCGGCGGGCGGTGATCTCGCGCACCCGTTCGTTGGGCAGGCGCAGCAGCTCGCGTGCGATGAGTTCCTCGCCTGCGCGGCGCGTGGCCTCCGAGGCGTAGTCGGTGAGGTACTCCTTGAGGGTCATCAGGGCGTTGGGCGAGCAGCAGTCGGCGATCTTGCCCTGCTTGACCAGCGACATGAAGCGGTCGCCGGTGCGGCCCTCGCGGTAGCAGGCGGTGCAGAAGCTGGGGATGTAGCCCAGACCCACGAGCCATCCCACGATCTGGTCGAGGGTGCGCGTGTCGCTCACGTCGAACTGCGCCGAGGCGTGCGACGCCTCCTCCTCGCCCGCGGCGTAGCCGCCCACGCCGGTGCGCGAGCCTCCGCTGATCTGCGAGATGCCCAGTTCGAGCACCTGCTCGCGCGAGCGCTGCGACTCGCGCGTGGAGACGATCATTCCCGTGTAGGGCACGGCGATGCGCAGCACGGCCACGATGCGGCGGAACAGCTCGTCGGACACGGCGTTGGGGAATGCGGCGGTGTCGATGTCGTCGGCGGGGCAGATGCGGGGCACGCTGATCGTGTGCGGCCCCACGCCGTAGACCGCTTCGAGGTGCTCGGCGTGCATCAGCAGGCCCGTGAAGTCGTAGCGGCAGTCGGTCAGCCCGAACAGCACGCCGATGCCCACGTCGTCGATGCCGCCCTGCATGGCGCGGTCCATCGCCTCGGTGTGGTAGGCGTAGTCGCTCTTGGGACCCGTGGGGTGGAGCGCCTCATAGGCCGCCTTGTCGTAGGTCTCCTGGAAGAGGATGTAGGTGCCGATGCCCGCGTCGCGCAGGCGGCGGTAGTTCTCGACCGTCGTGGCGGCGATGTTCACGTTCACGCGGCGGATGGCGCCGTTGCGGTGGCGGATCGAGTAGATGGTGTCGATGGATTCGAGGATGTACTCCAGCGGGTTGTTGCGCGGGTCCTCGCCCGCTTCGAGCGCCAAGCGCTTGTGACCCATGTCCTGGAGCGCCGTCACCTCGCGGCGGATCTCCTCCTGCGTCAGCTTGCGACGCGGGATGTGCTTGTTCTTGAGGTGGTAGGGGCAGTAGACGCAGCCGTTCACACAGTAGTTCGACAGGTAGAGCGGCGCGAACATGACGATGCGGTTGCCGTAGATGTGCTCCTTGATGCGGCGGGCCAGGGCGAACATCCGCTCCGTCAGCTCCTCGTCGCGGGTGTCGAGCAGCAGCAGCGCCTCGCGGTGCGTGAGGCCCCGACCCTCCTCCGCCTTGCGGAGGATTGACTCCAGCAGCGGTCGGTTGCCGGCATTTTCTGCGGCGTAGGCGAGCGAGGCGGTGATTTCGCCGTGGTGGATGAACTCTTCGGCTTTGGATGAATCTACGCGATACATATCGGTATTTCGTTTTAATTGTATTGATTATCAGAATTTTCGTGTCCTGCGTCGTGCCGGTCGCCGTAGTCGCCGCGTGCGAACGACGGGCGGCGGCCGATGGCGGCCAGCTCCTTCGTGAGCGAGGCGAGTCCCTCCACGGCTTCGCAGCCGGCGGCGGCCTTGCCGTCGTAAATGGCGTACTTCCGCCGCACCTCGCAGGGCGAGAGGTTGGGCATCACCACGTTTGCGCCGGCCAGGATGCCGCGCTGCCGTCCCTCCGGATCGAGGGTCGCCAGGGCCGTGGTTGCGGGGATCAGGGCCCGGGGCGCGAGCAGCCGCAGGACCGAGATCAGCAGCAGCGTCGTGCGCACGCTGCCGGCCGGCTCGCGGCCGAAAGGCGTGTCGTGCTGCGGCACGAAGGGCCCGATGCCGATCATGTGGGGCCGGAAGCGGGCGATGAACGCCACGTCCGCGGCCAGACGGGCGGCCGTCTGGCCCGGGGCGCCGATCATCATGCCGGTGCCGGTCTGGTAGCCGATGCGGCGCAGGGCGTCGAGGCAGGCGAGGCGGCGGGCGAGCGACATGTCGTCGGGATGCAGCAGGCGGTAATGGGCCTCGTCGATGGTTTCGTGGCGCAGCAGGTAGCGCGTGGCACCCGCGGCGTAGAGGGCCTCGTAGGAGGCGTCGGAGCGCTCGCCGAGCGAGAGCGTCAGGGCGCAGTCGGGCCAGCGGCGGTGTATTTCGGCGATCAGCGGCACCAGCAGGGCATCCGTGAGGGCGGGGTCCTCGCCCCCCTGCAATACGAAAGTCCTCAGCCCGGCGCGGTAACCCGCGGCGCAGGCCGCGAGGATCTCCTCGGGCTCCAGGCGGTAGCGTTCGGCCCGTCGGTTGCTGCGCCGCAGCCCGCAGTAGCGGCAGTCGTTGCGGCACCGGCTGCTCACCTCGATCAGCCCCCGCAGGTAAACGCCGTCGCCGAAGTGCGCCTCGGTGACGGCGCGTGCGGCGGCGGCGGCATAGACAAGCGTCTCATCGTCGTAGCCGTCGATCAGCTGCCGCAACTCCTCCGCGGAGAGGCTGCGTTCTGCCCGAAGCTTGTCGATGAGACGCTTGAAATCCAACACGGCGGTCGGTTAGTCCTTATAGTCGTTCAGTTTCTGTCCGAGAATCTTCTTGCCGCTGTCGTGGTTGTTGTGGGTGCTGGGACCCGTCACGCATCCGCCTTCACAGGCCATGACCTCGATGAACTCGTTCGGACACTTGCCCGACTTGCCGTAGGCCTTCAGCAGGGCGATGCTCTTGCGGTTGAGGCCTGCGATCTGCACGCCGTTCACTTCGCGCGTGCCGGCCAGACGGAGCTTCAC
The DNA here is from genome assembly GCA_009774895.1 of Alistipes sp. GTDB lineage: Bacteria > Bacteroidota > Bacteroidia > Bacteroidales > Rikenellaceae > Alistipes. The sequence continues at coordinate 4,240 of VSOO01000098.1, forward strand.
GGCACCCAGCACGCCGCCGCTCTGGGCGAAACCGTGCGCCGAGCGGGTCGAGACGAACGGCACGCCGTACGATTCGGTGCGGCCGATCTCGATGCCCATACCCTTGAATACGGAGTCGATCTCCTCGAAAGTCATCACATAGTCCACGCACTCGTCGCGGCGGGCCTCCTTGCGCTTGGCGATACAGGGGCCGACAAAGACGATCTTCGCGTCGGGGTACTTCTTCTTGGCGATGCGCGCCGTGTAGTACATGGGCGATCCGGTGGACGAAATATAGGGTTTGATCTCGGGTACGTGCTTCTCCGACAGCTCGATGTAGGAGGGGCAGCACGAGGTGGTCATGAACTTCTGACCCTCTTCGAGTTTCTCGACCAGCTCGGCACCTTCGTTTTCGATGGTCTCCATGGCGCCCTGCGCGACCTCGATCACGTCGGTGAAGCCGATGGCGCGGATGGCGCCGTACACCTCGTCGATGTTCGCGGCATACTGGCCCAGGATCGCGGGAGCGACGATGGCTACCGTCTTCTCGCCGCGGCGGATGCCCGACAGCACGTCGAAGACCTGCGAAATCTCGAAAATCGCACCGAAGGGGCAGCTGTTGAGGCAGCGGCCGCAGTAGATGCACTTCGTTTCGTCAATGTGCTCGATGCCGCGCTCGTCCTTGCTGATGGCGCCCACGGGGCATGCCTCCTCGCACGGCACCGGAATGTAGAGCACCGCGTGGTAGGGGCAGCTGCTGTGGCAGATGCCGCAGCTCACGCACTTGTCGTGGTTGATGTGCGCCTTGTCGTCGGCTCCGATCTCGATGGCGCCCTTGGGGCAGTTCATCATGCAGCTGCGCGCCACGCAGCCGCGGCAGAGGTTCGAGATGACGTAGTTGTTCTTCACGCAGGCCGAGCATGCCTCGTCGATCACGCACAGGATGTTATCTTTCAGCGTGTCGCGACCCTCGGTGGCACGGCGCGCATAGTCCGACAGGGGCGTCAGCTCGTCCTTCTCGTCGGACATGTCGAAGCCCAGCAGCGGGAATGACTTGTATTTCCACACGGCGCGCTCCTTGTGGATGCAGCACCGGCCTTTGGGGTGGGCCGTACGGGGGCTGAATTCGATCGGCAGGCGGTCGATGCGCTCTGTCAGTTGGTCTTCTTTCCACATCCGGACCAATTCGGCCAAGAGCCGCTGCCGGACGATCATCACATTGTTGATAAATGCCATCGGTGATAACGTAAGTAGGGTTAATCCGACACAAATATACACATTCGTGGCGCTCCCGACAAGCATTCGGGCCGATAAAATTGCTTTTCCGCCTCCGAAGCGTTGTGGCACTGGGTCCTTGCAGGGCGGTGTTTTTTGCCGGTTGTGCGGCGCGGTATGCCTTTTGCGGTATTGCGCAGAGAAAAATCCTTAAAAATTTTTACGACCATGACAGATCAGAAGACGAAATGCGATCCCTGCGAGGAGCGCTTCCAGGAGAACATCCGCGAAATCGTGAACGAAGGCAAGGGCGAGCCGGGCAGCGAACGCCGCCGCAACGAGGCCGATGCCCGCGAGGCGTTCGGCGGTGCTGCGCGCACCGGAGAGGCCTCGTCGCACGACGCAGCGACGGCGCAGCGCCGCGAGAAGTAGCATGGCCCGGGCGTTCCGGGCGGCACGGCGGGCTTGACGGTCCGGCGGTTCGATTTGCCTGACCGGCCCGGTTGGTTCGATCCGCTGCCCCGGTGGGGCCGATCCGTTCGAGCAGCACAAGCGGTTCGGCCCGTCCGACGGTGCAGACGGTGCAGACGGTGCAGACGGTGCAGACGGTGCAGACGGTGCAGAGCGAACCGCAGGCAAGGCCCGGCGGGCCCGG
>VSOO01000099.1 GCA_009774895.1 Alistipes sp.
CCCGCGGTGAAGGGCGTGGAGTTCGGTGCCGGCTTCGCGGGGGCCCGCATGCGGGGCTCGGAGTACAACGACCGCATCCTCGATGCCGCGGGCCGCACGGCGACAAACCACGACGGGGGCATCAACGGCGGCATGACCAACGGCAACGAGATCCTTTTCCGTGCGGCGTTCAAACCCACGCCCAGCATCGCCCGCGAGCAGCTGACCTACCATTTCGGCGAGCAGCGGCTGCTGCCGCTCCGCATCCGGGGGCGTCACGACGCCTGCGTGGCACTGCGCGGCGCCGTGGTCGCGGAGGCCGCCGCCGCCATTGCGCTGGCCGACCTGATGCGCTGAATTTCCGGCACGCCCCGCATTTGAAAAACCGAACCGTCATGACCACACGCCGCGACATCCTTGCCCGCATCGCCGGGCCCCTCGAATCCCTCTACGGAGCGCACGAAGCGCGCCAGATCGCCCTCACGGTCGTTTCGGACCGCACGGGCATACAGCCCGCGGCGCTCCTTGCCGACCCCGGCGCCCCGCTCGACCTGCCCGACCTGGCGCGGCTCGTCGCGGAGCTGGCCGCGGGGCGCCCCGTGCAGTACGTGCTCGGGGCCGCGGAGTTCTGCGGCCTGCGGATCGGCGTGCGCGAGGGGGTGCTCATCCCCCGTCCCGAAACCGAGGAGCTGGTGCTGCGGATCGCCTCGGAGCACCGCGCGGCCCGCAGCATCCTCGACGTGGGCACCGGCAGCGGTTGCATCGCCCTCGCGCTCAAAAGCCTGCTGTCCGATGCCGCGGTGACCGGCGCGGACCTGTCGCCCGAGGCGCTGGCCGTGGCGCGGGGCAATGCCGCGGCCCTGGGGCTCGACGTCGCGTTCGTGCGTGCCGATGCGCTGCGTGCGTGCGGCGCCTCGGGCGGTGCGGATGCCTCCGGTGCGTGCGGTGCCGCCGCTGCGGTGCCCGGCCTTGTGGAGGCATGCCCCGGGCCGTACGACGTGGTGGTCTCCAATCCGCCCTACGTGCCCGAATCCGAACGGGGCGCCCTGCGCCGCAACGTCGCCGGGTACGAGCCCGCCGAGGCGCTGTTCGTGCCCGACGACGATCCGCTGCGCTTCTACCGGGCCATCGCCCGTGCCGCGCGCGGCATGCTCCGCAGCGGCGGTGCGCTCTGCTTCGAGATTCACGAAGCCTTCGGCGGGGAGATGCTCCGCCTGGGCGACGCACTGGGCTATCGCTGCTGCGAGCTCTTCCGCGACTTCCGCGACCGGCCCCGCACCGTGCGGTTCCGGCAGCCCTGAGGCTGCGGGGCGCTTTGCGGGGGCGGGCGGCTGCCGGAGTCCCTGGGGCCGCACGCTCCGATTTTGATTTTCCGCCGAAAGACCCTACCTTTGTCCGATTCCGAATTCCGCCACGCATGACCGACCGACCGACCTCACGCCGCGAACGCCGCGACAAGACGCCCGAGCAGGCGCTTGCGGCCCTCATGCGCCTTTGCGCCCGGGCCGAAAAGTCGTCGGGCGACGCCCTGCGCCTCATGCGCACGTGGGGCGTGGCGGAGGAGGCCCGCCGCGAGGTGCTGCGCAAGCTCACGGCCCAGGGCTTCATCGACGACGCCCGCTATGCGGGGGCGTTCGTGCGCGACAAGATCCGCCTCGCGGGGTGGGGCGCCCGCAAGATCCGCACGGCCCTCCGGGCCAAGGGAGTCGCCGATGCGGCGATCGACGCCGCGCTGGCCGAGACGGACGATCCCGAGGGACGCGGCGCGAGGCTGCGCACGCGGCTCGAACGCAAGCTGCGCACGGTGCGTGCCGCAGACCCCTACGACCTCAGAAACAAGCTGCTCCGCCATGCGCTGTCGCTCGGCTACGACTATGCCGAGAGTGCCGCGGCGGTCGCGGAGCTGACCGAAACTCCCGAAATTCCATGCGACGACTTCTGATCTGCCTCCTCGCTCTGTTTGCGGCATGCGCCGTGCGCGGCGCCGAGCCTCCGCGCCTCGATTCCGCGGATTACGACTACCCGGTGCTCCACGTGCGGGGGCAGCACTCGGCCTCCTTCGGCGAGATGCGGCCCAACCATTTCCACTCGGGCATCGACATCAAGACCGACGGCGCCGAGGGCAAGCCGGTCGTGGCCGTGGCTTCGGGTTACGTCTCGCGCATCGTCGTCAGCCCCACGGGCTACGGCCGTGCGCTCTACCTCACGCTCGACAACGGGTACACGGCCGTCTACGGTCACCTGTCGCGTTTCCGCGACGACCTGGAGCAGTTCGCGGAGTCGGAGCGCCGGCGTCTGCGCCGCAACAAGGTCGATCTCGGCTGTCCGCCCGACCGCTTCCGCGTGTGCCGCGGCGACCGCATCGCCTTCTCGGGCAACACGGGAAGTTCGTTCGGTCCGCACCTCCACTTCGAGCTGCGCGAGACCGCCACGCAGCGCACGCTGAACCTCGTGCGGCAGGGCATCGCCCGCCCCGAGGACGACATGCCGCCCGTGATCGTGCGCATCCGCTACATCGAGACCGACACCGTGCAGGGCGTGCCCGTGCACCGCGCTCCCGCCGTGTGCGACGCCGTGCGGGTCGATGCCGGCACCTACCGCCTCGCGCGGCCGACGCCGCTGCCCGTCGGTGCGAACGGCTCTTTCGTGGTCGAGGCCACCGACCGCCGCAACGGCGTGACCAACACCTTCGGACTCTACCGCGTCACACTCTATGTCGATGGCGAGCCGCACTACGAATACCGCATGGACGGATTCACGTTCGACCGCTCGCGCGACTGCAATGTCGCCGCCTGCTACTCCGTGCAGATCGCCTCGCGCAACGAGGCCATCCGCCTGGCCCGGGTCGAGGGGGCGCCGGACTTCTTCTGCCCCGTGGCCGTGCGCCGCGGCGCCGTGGGGGCCGCGGAGGGCGAGCGGCGCAGCCTCCGCATCGAGGCCGAGGACGACTGCGGCAACATCTCGCGCCTCGATTTCGAGGTCGTGGGCCGCGCTCCGTGGCATGCCGTGCGCGACACGCTGGCCGTGCGCTGCGATCGCAGCCGCACCCACGTGCTGACGTGCCCCGGAGCACGTGCGGTGCTGCCCGCCGGTGCGCTCTACGAGTCGGCGTTCCTGCGCCTCCGGCCCTCGGGCGTGCGCATCGCGTGCGACACCTCGCTCCTCGTCCTGAGCCCCGCATACCGCTTCCTGCCCTGCACCGAGCCGCTCCGCAAACCCGCGGAGGTGCGGATCGAAGCCTACGTGCCGGAGGCGCTGCGGCCGCATGCGGTGCTGGCCGCGCTCGACCGCCGGGGCCGTCCGACCTGCGTCGGGGGCACCTGCTCGGGCGGCGGCGTCACGGCCCGCACCGCCGTGACGGGCGATCTGTTCGTGGCGGCGGATACCGTGGCGCCCTCCGTGCGTCCGCTTTTCGGCGAGGGCGCCGACCTGGGGGCCGCACGCCGCATGTCGTTCCGGACGACGGACAACTTTTCGGGCATCGCCTCGTGCGAGCTGCGCATCGACGGCGAGTGGGTCCCCTGTGACCGCCAGCCCGTGCGGGGCACGGTGACCCATACGTTCGCGCTGCCCCGCACGGGTGCGCGCCACACGTACCTGCTTGAGGTGCGCGACCGCTGCGGCAACGCCGCGCGCCGCACCGGAACCTTCGTCCGCTGAGCGGCCGCAACCTCCCGATCCGATGCCTCGCCTCCCCGAATACCCGTTTCTGCGCCTTGCGCTCCTCGTCCTGCTCTGTGCGGCGTGCGGGGCTCCGCTCGGCGCGCAGCCCCGCATGCTGCGCATCGCCTGCTTCGATGCCGACCGGCTCTACGACACCGTGCCGGCGCTCTTCTACGACGATTCGGATTTCACGCCCGACGGCCGTATGCGCTGGACCGCCGGGCGCTACGGCCGGAAGATCCGCGATGCGGCGGCGCTGCTCGACTCGCTGGCGTCGGATATCGCGGCCGTTACGGGCGTGGAGAACGAAGGCGTCGTCCGCGACCTCGCGGCGGCCTGCCACGAGGAGTACTGCTTCCTCCACCGCACGCTCAACCGCTTCGACGGCCTCGACATCGCGCTGCTCTACCGCGGCGACCGTTTCCGTCCCCTCGGGGCCCGCGAGGGCCGCGGATGGCTCTTCGTGGTGGGCGAGGTCTTCGTGCCGGGCGCTCCGCCCCGCAGGGTCGGGGTGCTGGTCGCGCTCGACGCACGCCATGCCGCCGAAGCGCTCGCCGACCGCCGGGAGGAGCACCCCGCGCTGCCGCTGCTCGTCGCAGGGCGCTTCGCACCGGAGCTGGCCCGCCGTTTCGGGCTGCACGACGCCCATGCGCGGGCCGAGCGTGCGGGCCGCGGGAATGTCCGCTACCGCAGCGGATGGCGCATGCGCGACCGGATCCTGGTCGATACGCTCTTCGCGCCTCCCCGCGTGGGCGATGTCTATGCCCGGCGCCGGCTCGTGTCGCCGCACGACGGAGCGCCCGTGCCGACCTATGACCGCACGACCTACCGCGGGGGCGTGAGCCGGGCCCTGCCCGTCTATGCGGAGGTGGAGCTGAGGTAGGGGCGCAGCTGCGCGGTGTTCCGTCGATTATTATGGTATTCGCGTTGCCGTGCGGGCTGCCTGTCCGGCGCGGGGCCGCTCCGGTCCGGCGTTTTCCGCGCGTAATGTTTCGGCAGGTCATGGAATGCTTCCGCCCCGCTTCGGAATTTTCCGAAGCGGGGCGGAAGGCTTTGTCGGCGAACGCTACCAGGGCGACTCGGCGCCGGCCACGACGGTCACCAGCTCCCCGCGGCCGAGGTAGCGGGCGGCGAGCCGCCGCACCTCTTCGGGCGTGACGGCGCGGATGCGGCGCAGGTTCTCGTCCACGGCCTCGTTGCCCGTGCCGCAGAGCAGGTTCTCGATCGTGACGTCGGCGATGCCGAACGGCCCGTCGAGGATGCGCATCATCTCGCCCGCCATGATGTTCTTCACCAGCGCTAGCTCCTCCTCGGGCATGGGTTCGCAGGCCAGGCGGGCGATCTGTTCGTCGATCGCGGCCAGGGCGTCGCGCGTGACGGCGCTGCCCACCTGCGTGGCGACGGCGAAGTATCCCTCGCGTTCGAAATTGACCATGGCGGCCGCCACGCCGTAGGTGTAGCCCCGCTCCTCGCGCAGCGTGCGCATGAGGCGCGAGCCGAAGTAGCCGCCGAGGGCCGTGGCCACCACCTGCATGCCCGTGAAGTCGGGGTGGGTGCGCGGAAAGAGCAGCCGCCCGATGCGGATCGACGACTGCACGGCGCCGGGGTGGGGCACGAAGGCGCGGTGCTCCGTGCGCACGGGCGGGAAGTCCGCGTCGGCCCGCATGCCGTGCGGCAGCCGTGCGGCGAGGTCCGCCACCGCGTCGCGCTCGGCGTCGCCGATGCGGCCGCTGCACACCACGAAGCAGTTGTCGGCGGTGTAGAGCCGTGCGTAGTGGGCCTCGACGTCGGTGCGTGCGAGGCGGTCGTACTCCCCGGCGGGCGACGAGATGCCGTAGGGGTGCTGCTCGCCGAACATGCAGGCGGCGAAGCGTTCGCGGGCCCGGGTTTCGACTTTCGTGCGCTCGATGGTCAGCTCCTGGCGCCGGCGGGCGCAGTAGGTGCGGAACTCCTCCTCGGGAAAGAGGGGCCGCAGCAGGATGTCGGCGGCCACGTCGAGCGTCTCGCGGAAGAACTTCGAGAGGGTGCAGAAACTGAGGTACACGAAGTCGCGGTCGATCGACACCTCGTAGTAGGAGCCGTAGTAGTCGAGCCGCTCGGCGATGCGGCGGGCCGGCATGCCGGGGCTGCCCTCGGCCAGCATGTTGGCCGTGACCGACGCGGCGAAGGGCCGGTGCTGGTGGACCGAGCCCGCGCGGAACACGAACGTCACGCGCAGCACTTCGAACTGGTCGGCGGGCAGCAGGTGGAGCGAAACGCCGTTGGGGAGGCGGAGGGTCCGCACGGGGGGGATGCCCAGGACGTCGGGCAGGGCGGTTATG